>JAITXS010000054.1 GCA_031284645.1 Spirochaetaceae bacterium
GCACGGAACGCCTTGAAAAAGCGCTTGGAAAAGCCGTAAACTGGTGTATGGAACATGGTATTTTAAAAGATTTTCTGGAAGAAAACTCTACGGAGGTTAACAATATGCTATTTACCGAATGGAATTGGGATGATGCCCTGGAAGTTGCCCGCGAAGAAGGTTTGGAAGAAGGTATTGACAGTTTGTGTGAACTTCTTGAACAGGGATACACTCCCAACGAGGCCAGGGAAATGCTCAAAAACAAAAGTAGGGTGATTGGGGCAAGGGTCTAAATAGGGTAATTGGGTTATGGGTCTTATCAGAAAACCCCTACCCCGAAACCCGAAGCGATGGCTGACAAACAGATCAAGAGGATACATTCTCCTATAAAATATTTAAGGTATTATATACAATATTCTTTGATGGCACCGGACCGGGGGTCTGCAAATTGTATGCTTACGGCTTTTAACGCAAGCGCACCGCCGTCTGACAGGCCGCCGTAACGTGAGTCGTTTAAAATCGGAAAGCCTATCCACGCAAGATGACAGCGTATTTGATGACGAAATCCTTTTTGAAGCCGGATGCGGAAACGGAGCGCAGCCCCCTCATCTTTGATCGATACCAGTTGGCTGGTATAGTTTTTACCGGCATCCGGCACGGGTCTTACGGATTTTCTGCCCGGCCCGTAGGCGCGAAAACCGGACTCAATAATGACGAGTGGAGAGGAGTTGGCGGAGAGATGTTTCGCTTGTTCGCAAAGCAGTTCAAACGGGATAGGCGGCGGCGGGAAGCCGCTAAGGCAATGCCTGCGCCGAGTAGAGAGCGCCTCATATTCTTTTAAAAAAAGTCCCGCCTCCTGCTGAGCCGAAAAACTTTGAAAAGCCTCTTCAGTCCGCGCAACAAGAACCAGACCCTCAGTTTCAAAATCCAAACGGTGTAGAAGCCCGCCTTCGACCGGCTTTTTCCCGTGAATCAACAGGATTTCAGGAAAGCGGAGAGATGCCCACTCAAGCAGATTATGGCCTTCCCCTGTTTCCAAAGGGGCCGTGTGCATATTGTGCGGCTTATACAACACAAGATACGAAGGCCCCGCATCAATAATCGCGGGCCTATCAGCGGTGCTCTGTTTATTCTCCGCAGCCTCTTTTGTCAATTTTTTTCCCTCTGAACCTAAAAGGGGCAGCGCCGCACTACTTCCTGTCGTGCGAAAGTGCCGCGCCGATGGCAGTTGTGTAATCAGGCTCGGAAGGAAATTCAAAAGCAATCTCGTACATTTTTGAAATATCAAGCAGGACTTTTTTGCCGATACGGTTATCGCCGCCGCTTCCGGTAACAAAAACCGTATCGCTGTTTTTTCCCCTCGCCGCGAAAACAGAAAGTGTACCGATAACCTGATAGACCATGTTGATAAGAGCAAGCGCAATATCTTCATTTTTGGCGGAATCAAGCATCTTGCCGAAATTCGCCGCTGTCGCTTCTCTGCTTAAAAAACTCAGCTCGCTGTCCATGATGTCTTCAAGAAGCAGATCAACCTGATTCAAATTGCCAAGCTCCGCCATTTCCATGATATCGTTAAAAGTGGTCGATTGCAGTAATTTTTTTGAAAGACCGAGTATCGTGCCGCCGCCGACACCGGATCCGCCCACATGGACGATTTCGTTTTTCTTTGCCTGAATGATCACAGTGCCGGTTCCGATATTTGTAATGATGATATTATCCCGTTTTGCCTGAAACATACCGCCGATACCAATTGCGGTAAACTCATCGACTTTTTTTGTCTCTATGCCGAATATATCATTTTTTATTTTTGAGGCTCCGGCTCCGGTAATAATGATTTTTTGTATTTCATTCATCTTTAAATTGTTTTCGATTACCATTTTTCCGAACGCGCCGCTTGCTGATGTTACCGCGTCAATAGCCCGTGTTTTTATTTTTTTTATAATTTTGCCGTTTTCAATTGATACTGCTTTAGTTGTTGTACTTCCGATATCAATACCGATAATCATTATTTTAACACCGGATGTTTTGTTTTTAGATATGCTTCAACAGCCCGTTTTGCCGAAGGAAAGGCCAAATCATTCAGATCAATCTGCGCGTATTCTATAAAGCGGGCAGATTTAATTTCTTCTTTTTCCAATTCCAGATTTTTTTCGAGGAGATCAGGCGCGCGGATCGAAAAAAATAAATCACAAGTATTGTAATCAATATTCTTGTATGTATATACATTAGGAAACGAGGCGAACAAACTTATTTCACTTGCCCGGGGCGTCCATGAGAGTTCCTCATTACATTCACGTATAAGTCCCTCAATGGCACCTTCGTTTGGATCAACAAAGCCGCCGGGAAGATCCAACTTTCCGGTGGCAGGCTCCCTGCCGCGTACCAAAAACAGAATAGAGGAGCCGCTGTCTATAAGACAAGCCGTTGCCGCCGCAACATTATGATAATACTTAAAACCACAATCAGGACAATAAAAAAACCTGCCGTTTTCAAAACGTATATTTTTTGACGCACAAGAAGGACAATAGTTAAACATAAGCCAAGCCTAGCATAAAGCGGGAATTTGATAAAGCAGGCAGATCTCAAGTATGAGCGCTGTAATAGGGGTGTGATACTAGGGTTTTGGGTAGAGGGTTTGGGGTATAGGTTTTATCAGAAAGTTACTACCCTGACTTAGGGTCTTGGGTAGAAAGGGGTAGAGGGTATAGTTCTTACCAGAAAGCCCGTACCGTACCTAACTCCCCTAACCCTATGCTTCGGGGTAATAGGGTTTTGGTTTTACCAGAAAGTTACTACCCCATACCCAAAACCCTACTACGCCTGTTAGCTCTAATCAGCGGCGCAGACCGGCCGGAAACCGATATTGGCATGTAATCGATCAATGGTGTTGCTGAGACGACTATATACCGAAGAGTAAGTAGGACCATCGTACCACCCCCCGCCTCGCACCACACGAGGCGAACTCTTGTTCGTACCCGAAAAAATATCCCAGCACCACTCCCACACATTCCCGCCCATGTCCCGCAGCCCGGCGCTATTCGGATCTTTCAAACCAACAGGATGCGTAACCTCAATCGCATTATCCTTGTACCAAGCAAGATCAGATATCGTATTTCCACCCGGCCATCTATACGTCCATGGTTCTTCTGTGCTCGGTACACCGCCCCGCGCCGCGTATTCCCATTCAATCTCCGTCGGCAAGCGATATCCGTTCTTACCCGCCATTTTTGGCTCATCTATTTGATCCTCAACATTTTGCCCTGTACCTTGTACTGTTCCATCCCTTATCACATCACCGTTGGTCTTTCGATACACCGGATCCTTTTTCTTAAATTCGCTATATGCGTTACACCATACCACCACATCCCGCCAGTTTATATACGCTACCGGATGATTCTTACTCGCTTCTGTGGGAAGCTTTCCTCGCGTGTCATTATCAGTCCCCGCTTGTCCCTGATTCGGAAACGTATATCCGTGCGCTTCTCCCCACTGTTTTACCTCATACCATAACTCATAACGCACTTCCGTCTTGCTTATCTGAAAAGGCTCTACCGTGATACTAGACTTCGCTGCTCCATTGCTGCCCGAAGTACCTCCCCAAGCCATGTTGGTCACTATAGTGCCTCTATTCATTTGAACAAACGTATCCACCTCCACCAACGGAGGATATCCAATCGTTACAAAACAGATCGCTGTGTGCCCATCTCTTGTCTTTACGGTTATTATCGCATTTCCGTTCCTCACCGGTATTATTGTCCCGCCGTTCACGGTAAGCACAGTCGGATCGCTTGATTCCCATTCTACCCCCTGATCCGCATGAGCCGGATACACCTTCACCCGTAAATCAATAGACATCCCCACCGTTACCTTCAGAATATTCGATTCCAGGCTTATCCCCTCTACTGCCACCGGACCGTCATCTGTGGAAACCGGTGCCTTCTTCTCTTCTTCATTCTTCTGTCCCAGCAGCTTTTCCACCATCCAGTTCTCGCACGAGAGTACCGTGCCTAAACCTAAGACAAGCGCCAGCAGAAACACCCACATTTTTCTTGTTTTTGTCTTTTTCACTTTTTCCTCCTTGCCTCTAAATGCTAAAATCTCCAGCCAACAACGGCTCCAGCTCCGATAAATACCGGATATCCGGCCCGTATGTACGGCTCCACATAAAAGTCCCCAAAAGGAAAGCGGGCTCCAAGACTTATATCAATCACCACCGTCGATACCGCCGCATCCTTCTTTTTCCTCTCTTCCATAAAGCTTATCCCCCCTATCCCGACCTGCGCGAAGAGTCCGAACTCCTCTTTTTTAAACGGCAAGTAATACCTCCCGTACAAAAGTCCTTCAAAATAATCTGTACCGTGAAAATCATTCCCGTAACCGCCCTTTATGCCAAAGGCTAGATCCTGATTTACCTCATAGCCAACGATAAACCCGGCCTCCGCTCCCCAGCCCTGACGAGTCGCCATATTCCCTTCAAGCAATACCCCTATCGAAAGTGTCCCGTCTTTTCGCTCCGGCTGTCTGGGAGCGGCAAGGTTTGTTTGTGCCGGTTCTCCGCTATCGCTTATCGTCTCTTT
>JAITXS010000176.1 GCA_031284645.1 Spirochaetaceae bacterium
TTTTGATATAGAATATCTTAAAATGTTTCTTTTCATAAGATTTTTTACTGTAAGTTAAACTAAAAAAAAATTCAAGCTCACGCAGTGCCTGTTCACGCATTGCTTAAAAATTTTTCAGCCGAAAGGGAAAGCTGCTGTATTGCGGCACAAGTAACTCTCAAATTCAATATTCTTTATAGAATAAAAACGAAAAACGATGCAAATAATATGAATATTTCGTATGAGCCATGCTCCCGTTCGGGTAAGTTTTTTTGGGGCCGCTTTCGATGGTTGACATGGCTGCGGCTTAATTGCTAAAATAGTAACAGCAATTATAAATTCGGAGGTTTGAATATGAAAGTTGCAATTAACGGATTCGGCAGAATAGGCCGGCTGGTTTTTCAGGCGCTCGTTCATCAGGGTTTGCTTGGAAAAGACAAAATTGACATCGTTGCGGTCGTGGATATTTCAACCGAAGCAAAATACTTTGCCTATCAGTTAAAATACGATTCAACGCAGGGACAGATGAAGGCTGATATCGCTGTCGATGGAGAAGATACTCTTGTTGTGAACGGGCATAAGATTAAGTGTATTTCGGGAAAGGGCCTTACTCCGGCTCAGCTTCCGTGGAAAGAGCTTGGTATCGAATATGTAATCGAATCAACCGGTATCTACACAAATGAAAAAGCCTACGGACACATTGAAGCCGGTGCGAAAAAAGTCATCATTTCTGCTCCCGGTAAATCAGGGGATCCGACAAAACCCATCAAAACGATTGTTATGGGCGTCAATAACGAAGAATACGATGCTTCCAAGCATCACGTTATTTCAAACGCATCCTGTACAACAAACTGTCTTGCACCGCTTGTACATGTTATTTTAAAAGAAGGCATCGGTATTGAAACCGGTCTTATGACAACAATTCACTCCTATACGGCTACACAGAAAACCGTTGACGGCCCTTCCAATAAAGACTGGAGAGGCGGACGTGCGGCGGCAATCAACATTATTCCGTCCACTACCGGTGCCGCAAAGGCAGTCGGAGAGGTTCTTCCCTCAACAAAAGGCAAGCTGACCGGTATGTCGTTCCGTGTGCCGACGCCGACAGGTTCTGTTGTTGACCTTACCTTCCGTGCAACCCGCGATACTTCAATTGAAGAAATTGACGAAAAATTAAAAGGGGCGGCAAATTCCTATCTTAAAGGTGTTCTGGCTCGTAGCGATGAAGAAATCGTATCAACGGATATTATCCATAATTCCAATTCTTCTATCTATGACAGCCTGGCGACCTTGCAAAACAATCTGCCCGGGGAAAAACGCTTTTTTAAAGTGGTGTCATGGTATGACAATGAGTGGGGATATTCCAATCGGGTTGTCGACCTCTTGACATATATCAACGGTAAAAAATAACTTCCGGAACAAGGGGTTGCTGAAAATTTATGTTTTAGTAGTCTCTTTCCGGAAACAGACGGGGGAGTGCTTTCTCCCCCTGTTTTTTAAAAAATATGGAAACATTAAATACCGTATATAGCAGTTTAATCAAAAAAGTATTCTCCGATGCAAAGCAGGCTTCAACGCGTATTACGCCGGATAATGTCTATCAGCTTGGTGATAAAAATCTGCTGCCCTATCTTGACAAGATGGTTTGCGACCTTGCGCTCTCCGGTTCGGGATTTTCCGGCATTGAACATCTCACTGAGCTTTGGAAAAAATCACAGGAAGGGGCAAGTTGTCTTATCCTTCCCGAACATTACAGCAATTTGGATTTGCCCGGTTTTTCTTATTTTCTGCGCAAGGAGATGACGGAGGGAGAACGCTTTGCCGATGACCTTGTTGCTATAGCAGGAAAAAAACTGAATGAGGATAATCCGGCTGTCGCAGCGTTTGCAAGTGCGTATTCGCGTATTGTGATCTGCCCGAGCAGGGAACTTTCTCTTGTCAACGGGAAAAAAGACGAGGCTGAAAGACTGCGCGTTATACAAATTAATCGTGCAGCGATGCTTGCCCTTAACCGCATAAAGCGGGAACACAAAATGATACTTGTTTTTCCGGCCGGCACCCGCTATCGTCCGTGGGATCCTGCTTCAAAACGTGGTGTGCGTGAAATGGACTCGTATATCAAGAATTTTGACTATATGTGCCTTGTCGCAGTAAACGGAGAACTTTTATCGGTTGGTAAAGATAGCATGATGGATGATTCCATCCACAAGGATATCCTCCGGTATACGGTTTCTCCTCTTATTCCCTGCGCTGAATTCCGGGCAAAAGCAAAAGCTGAAGCTGAAAAAAACAAGGTTGAAGACATGAAACAGGCAGTCGTTGACACTGTTATGGCTGAATTGGACAAGATACACGAAGCCGCAGAAATAGAACGGCAAAAAATGCTGGAGAGCTAATGGCAGTTCCAAGAGAGATTCGTGTGGCTTCCCTGATTCAGGAAAAAATCGGAGCCTTAATTATTGAAAGAAAAATAAAAGATTCCCGAGTAGATTCTTTCCTTTCCATCACGCGAATAGTTGTTTCGCGTGATCTTGCCTTTGCCGATGTTTTTGTTTCAAGCTACAAAACCGAATCCGGACTTGAAAAGGGAGTTGCCGGTTTACAAAGCGCCGCTGGTTTTATTCAGGCAAAATTAGCTGAATCAATGCGTATCAGAAAAACACCGAAACTGCGCTTCCATATTGACAAGGGACTGCGCGAGGGTTTCGTTTTAAATCAAAAAATTGATGAACTCTGCTCTCCTTCTGGTGAATAAAAGACAGGGAATAACATCGTTTGACGCGCTTGGCCCTATTAAAAAAGCGTTAGTCGGCATGAAAGTAGGTCATACCGGCACCCTGGATAAATTTGCCGAGGGCCTTCTTGTGGTACTGTGCGGCAGGGCTTTAAAATTAAGTCAATATTTTTTACACAGCGACAAACATTACACGGGAACGATTCTTTTTGGGGAGGAAAGTGATACCCTTGATCCTGAAGGTCAAATAATCGCCCGTGCGCCGCCTCCTTCGCTTCA
>JAITXS010000185.1 GCA_031284645.1 Spirochaetaceae bacterium
ATCATAAAAGCGGCAAGCCAATCATCCCTCATTCCGTTTTTTGAAAACGAAGCCGCAATGGGAATGGTTCCGTACATACAAAGGGGTGATGCAATTCCGATAAGGCTTGCCGGAATCAAGCCGAAAATTCCAAGGCGCTTTTTCTGTAGCAGGGTAAACAAGGTATGAATTTTATTCTTGCCGAATACGGAGATTACTGAGCCTAAAAAAATACCCAACACCCAATATCCGGCAATTTGTTCAAATTGGACACTAAAGTAGTACCAGAGGTAGATAAACTCCCTCTTGAATACTTCAGTCATTCAGCTTTACCAATTCATACTTTTGACTGCCGAGCCCCAATGCTTCGGCATAGTCAAGGGTATGTATGCCGTTCCTTGATTCAATGCGTTTCCGCAAAGAAGCGCTTCGGGCAGTATCCGCAGCGTATATAAGGTCTACGCAAGCCTTGTCCAATGCCACGGGATCAAGGGAGGAGAGAATACCGATGTCATCCAGTTCAGGAGGAGACGGGTTACTGCTGCAATCGCAGTCAACAGAAAGATGATTCATGACGCTGATATAGACAATATTTTCACCCAGCTTTCCCATCACTGCTCCGGCAGCTTCCGCCATTGATTCAAGAAAGACATCATGATCGCCTCGCAAACCGCTTCGTGCCGTTCCCCCGCTATGAATCCAGCTTTTCCCTTCGGAAGATGCAATGCCTATGGATATATTTTTGATAGCCCCGCCAAAACCGCCCATTGCATGACCCTTAAAATGAGAAAGAACAAGAAAGGAATCATAATTGATAAAGTGGGAGCCTACAAAATCCTCGGTAATATTTTTGCCATTTGGAAAGGCCAAGCTGATGGAACCATCCTCATCAAGGATGTCCACATTTGCAATGGCGGTAAAACCGTGGTCTATTGCTGCCTGCTTGTGCATGGCTGTATTTGCACGCCTGCCGCCATAAGCGGTATTGCTCTCGACAATCGTACCGTTTACTGACCGGACGAGGTCTTTGATAAGCTTGGGGTCAAGGAAATGATGCCCCCCGGGTTCGCCGGTGCTGAGCTTTACCGCCACCCTGCCGCTTACTTTGCGGCCTAATGCTTCATACATGGCGGCTAAACCGGCAGGGCTAATGTCGGTAGTCATGTAAACCTTGGGCTTGTCCCCTGTTTCACTTACGGAAACAGGCGCTTCTTCACGGTTGTTATTCAATCCAGGTTCTCTTTTTGGGGCAGCACATGCCGTTATACCGGCGAGCGCAAGCGCCAACAAAGCAAAACTTAAAACCGCGTAGTTGCCGTGCTTTCCGACTAATTCTTTTAGTAGCATTTTAGTACCTCCGGTACTTTCTTTATCTCTTCTGCTTTATTTGCAATGATTTTTCGCTGGTCAACGAGTATCTCTTTCCGGACGGCGCACGTTTTTGTTATCCCTTCTTGAAATAGAGTAGCATATTCCGCCGGTGCTTCAATAGATATACCGCTCCTTTCATGCACTTTGTGCGCTCAATCCTTTGTTTGTACAGCATAACTGTAGTACTCAGGATATGCGGCGCAAGCCATTTCACGTAATGCGTATATAATACGACTGGACGGGCGTGACGATGAATTTGCGTTAATCAAAAATACCGCGTTGTTTTTTACTGCTGTTATCAATTCAAAACCGGCTCTGTTTTTCATGGCGGAAACAGCGTCATGAATATAATCCGTATTTGTCATAATCACATCGGGGTTTCGGTTGATAATTTCTTCGTTATCGGGGAAGAGGATGCCGCGCTCTTTCCCGAAAATATTTACCGCACCGATGATTTCGATCATCTCGTTAAGATATGTTTCGCGGCCTAAAGCAGCAATATTCGGCGGCGAATCTATCTCAAAATACACAGTCTTTTTATGGTCGATTGTCTGCGCTGTTTCGACAATAAGGGCAATGTCAGTTTTCATCTCTGTGATAAGTTCCTGCCCCCCTTCAGCTTTGTTTAGTAGGTCCGCGATAAAACGTATGTCCTGATAGATTCCTTCAATACTGTGACTCATAGGAATATAAGAAACGGCAATACCGGCGGAGTGCAAGAGGGCAAACGAGTCGCTTTGTTTAAGACCGCTTACAATGACAATATCAGGCGACAAGCCAATAATAGCTTCGATATCGGGGTAAAAAGGATCAATCTCCGGCAGCTCTTGCGCTATACCTTCTATATTTTTGGAATACCGATCACAGGCGATGAGCTTGTCGGCTAAACCCAAATCAACGATGATCTCCGTGTTTGAGGGCGCAAGAGAAATAATTCTTTCTATTTTTGATTTTGATAAGGATTTGGGCTTGTTTTCCTGCCAAGCGCTGCTTGTTGCTTGAGTCTTTTTATCAAAACAGGAAGACACCAGGATAATACAGAAGATTATCGAAAATACGGCAAGCTTAGGCTTCATTTTTTCTTTTGCTTGTATGATGAAGCGGTTCCGCAGCAGCACCGGAATCCCTCCCCAAGGGGCTTGGAGAGCACGCTATAACGCGCTCTCCAATGAGTTTTCGCCAGGAAATCCCTTTAATTCCCGAGAATTTTGTTGATTTCGGCTTTAATCGCGTCAAATTTGCGGGTAAGCTCTTTTTTTGCCTGATCAAAACCGCCTTGGCCAATACTCTCACAGCCGTTGATATAGAATTTTATCTTGGGCTCTGTGCCGCTTGGCCGCGCGCTTACCACAGTTCCGTCTTGTAGATAGAATTGAAGAACATCGCTTTTCGGTTGATCAACTTTTT
>JAITXS010000022.1 GCA_031284645.1 Spirochaetaceae bacterium
CTTCCCTAAGTTCCCGAATAAATATTTTTTGTTCCATAGGTTTTTCAGCAGACTTGTCTGCCCAAAATACAAAAGTTTCCTGACTTGCGCCGTGCGGATTTTTGTTTGCAATGCGCAAAAGATCGGCAATGATGTTAGGGAATGGAACTTCGACAGTCCGCTCCTCATTATTTTTTGTAGACTTTAACCCATCTCTGTGATTCCAAGAATGGCGAATGAAAACGCAGGTTTGTCCGATGTCCATAATTCGCAAGCCCTGAATTTCACCTGCTCTAATTCCAGTTACCATTGCCAACATATTAGCTACTTTCGCCCTTTCATCATTCCACTCAACCAAGAAAACTGCCTTTGCTTGTTCAACACTAAACCCAGCATCATACTTATAAGGTGTATCCGACACATAAGAGAACGGCTTGTTTGGATTTATTTTTTCCCAAATTGCTTTTGCTAATTTCAACACCGTTGTTGAATCCGGTGTTGAAATATTAAAATCTTCGTTTAAGGCATTGGGATTTTCAATACAAAGCCTGATACCACGCGCAAGGTCTCCTGCATAGGTATAGTGCCTGATTTGATTTCCCGCACCCAGAATATGGAGCGGATCCTGACCTTTCACTATTTTCTGTACAATGTCCGGCACGACATGACTCATCGCGAGTTTTATATTGCCTGAATATATTTCTGTTTACCGGCCCGTATTTTGAGTAGTTGTCTATCCCGACGACCGTATGCCCCTGTTCTTGCTGTACCCTTGATTGAAGACCGCTTATTTCGATATTATAGTTAAAAACATGAATCTTGAAGCTTTTATTTTAGGCTGCGGCGGCATGATGCCATTGCCCGGTCGGCATCTTACCTCTGTTTTACTGCGAAGAGAGGGAGATCTTTTTCTTTTTGACTGCGGAGAGGGGACACAGGTCAGTCTGCGCAGGCTTAATCTTCGCTGGAAAAAGATTTCGGCGATTTTTATAAGTCATACTCATGCTGACCATGTTACCGGTTTACCGGGTTTACTGATGCTTTCTTCTCAAGTTGATAGGGATGAGCCCATGTATATTTACGGGCCGCCCCGTATTGCGGAATATATCGAAACAAGCCGATGTGTTCTCGATATGTATATCAATTATAAAATCATCGTTAAGGAAATTACGAGCCCGGGTATTGTTCATCAAGCTGAGGATTTTTGTATCCGTGCCTTCCCGTTGCGCCATACGAAGAATTGTTGGGGGTACGCACTGGAAGAGGATAACAGACCCGGTGAATTTTTCCCTGATAAGGCAGAGGGGCTGGGTATTCCTATGGGGCCGCTTTGGGGAAAATTACAACACGGTATTCCGGTAAGGCTGGCGGACGGCAGAGAAGTTTCCCCCGGTGAAGTGATGGGTACCGAGAGAAAAGGACGGAAGTTTTCTTTTGTAACGGACAGCCTCTACTTTCCGGAAATTGCCCGTGAAGTTGAAAATTCGGATCTCTTTGTCTGTGAGGGGATGTTTGAGCAGGCCCTGGAAGAAGATGCCCGTGATAAAAAACACATGACGGCGCTTCAAGCCGCGGTGCTCGCCCGCGCCGCTAAGGTTAAAAAGCTTGCCCTTATCCACTACAGTCCGCGCTACAGTTCACACGATCTTCAAACTCTGCTCCGCGAAGCGCGTACGGTATTTCCTCCCACGGTTCTTAGTCATGACAGGATGGTTCTTCCTCTGGAATTTGAGAATTAGATTCCTTATGTATCCGGCCCAATACCCGCTATCCAAAACTCCGTACCCGAAGCGTATCAATAATGCTCGTTTTAAAAAGAATCGCAAAAAATGAAATAGACACTCAAGCGGCTTGGGGTTAGGGCTGCCCCAACAGGAATATTTTGCAAAATATGAACACCGCACGCCTATCTTTAAAAGTTCGTGATTTTCTCTTATAGTTATTATTATGGAAATGTTCACGGTCCGGGCAAAGACGCGGGAGGGCTGTTTAAAAAAGATTCGGGAAATTTACGGGGAACGTGTTGAGATTTGGAATCAGGCGACCGTAAGGACCGGCGGGTTTTTTGGTATTGGTACGCATGAGGAAATCGAACTTAAAGGTTATGTTTTGCCTTCCATACCTGATTTTCCGAAAAACCGGATGCCCCTGATAAAAAAGGCCGGCGACAGCGAAGACGAAAAACAAAAAATTCTTGTTGAAGCGGCAAAATTTACAAAAACGGACCCTAAAACCCAAGAGATTCTCAGCAGTCTCAAGGCAATACAGGAAACTCTTGATGAAAAAACAAAAACAGGCGTCATAGCGGAGCATGAAAACCTTATCCGCATCCTTGATATTATGGAATTAAACGATTTTTTACCCGCATACCGGAGAAAGATCGTCGAACGGGCTAAAAAAGAGCTGCCGCTTGCAGAAATTGAGGATTTCCACGAGCTGCAGCAGCGGGTTTTAGAGTGGATTGGTGAAACAATTATAATTGCTAACGACAATACGCCGCACAAGTTGCCGCGTATTATTGCGCTGGTAGGACCGACCGGTGTTGGAAAAACAACAACGATTGCAAAGCTTGCGGTAAGCTATCTCTGGGGATATGAGAACAGCAAAAAACATTCAGTAAGTCTTATCACTATTGACCGGTACCGGCTTGCCGCTGTTCAGCAGCTTGAGGATTATGCGAAAGTACTTGATCTCCCTTTTGCCAGCGCCGGGGATGCCGATGAATTAAAAAAGTGTCTTGCTTTAGAGCAGGAAGGTGTCGATATTATACTGATAGATACAATAGGCAGAAGCCCCCGCGATGCCGTGGAAATTGCCGAGATGCAGCAAATGCTGAGCGTCTGCGGAAGCAAAGCGGAAGTTTATCTGGCGGTGGCGGCTTCAACAAAAGCGGGAGATATTATCGAGATCACCCGTCAATTTGAACCTTTTGCGTATAAATCAGTTATTGTTACCAAACTTGACGAAACTATGCGGGCGGGAAATATCATCAGTGCGCTTGCAGAACGAGGTAAAAGCATCTCGTATATCACGTGCGGACAAGAAAGTACTCCGAAAACGATAAAAAAAGCGGCTGTTACCCGTTTCCTTATCAATCTTGAGGGCTTTGAAGTTGATAGAGCCCGTCTTGAAAAACGCTTTGCCGATGAAAAGGCGCTTAACTCAAAGGTTCTTTAAGCAAAAAATACGTACAGATTAAAATCTGATGATTTTAATCTGTCTCATGAGGTCATAGTATGGAAGATCAGGCTGAAAAATTACGCGAGATGATGAGGGCAAAAGCAGGCTCAAATGACGAGCGCCCTCAGATTCAGCGGACAAACAAGAGAACGAGAATTATTACCGTGGCAAGCGGCAAGGGCGGCGTCGGTAAAACAAATATTTCGGTTAATATGGCGCTTGCCTATGCCCGTATGGGGAAAAAAGTTATTATTATGGACGCTGATTTTGGACTTGCCAATGTTAATGTCCTCGTCGATATGATGCCGAAATTTAATCTTTACCATGTCTGCCGCAGGCAAAAAACAATGAAGGAAATTCTTGTTGAGACAGAATACGGTATATCAATTGTGCCCGGGGCCTCCGGTTTTTCAAAAATCGCCAATTTAAGCGAGGACGAGCGGCAAAATTTTATTGATGAACTGAATACGCTCAGCGATGCAGATATTATTATTATAGATACAAGCGCCGGTGTTCACAGCAATGTTATTGATTTTATCGCCGCCGCCGATGATGTCGTAATTGTTACAACACCGGAGCCCACGGCAATTACCGATGCGTACGGTTTAATAAAAATTATTGTTACGGAAATTGATAATGTCAATATGGGATTGAAACTTGTTGTTAATTCCGCGTCTAACGCAAAAGAGGGACTGGACGTTGCCAACAGGGTGATAAATATCGCGGGGCAATTTCTGAACATAAAACTTGACTACCTTGGTTTTGTCTACAAAGATCAGGAAGTTGTTAAAGCTGTCCAGCGGCAGCGACCGTTTATGGTTGATGCCCCGCGCTGCAAGGCGTCAATTTGCGTACAACATCTTGTCGGCAGGCTTGAAAAAATGGAATTGCGGGAAGGCGGCGGTTTCGGTACTATGGTAAAACGTATTTTCCGTGAAAGATAAAGGCACGAACAGGTAAAACCGCGAATCAGCCCGGCAGAATAGCGCTCTTATTCTTTTTTGACAGCACGTATCATCATCACATCACCAAAACCGAATAATTTTGCCGCCCAATCAATCGCTCTTTTTATCGGCCGTGCAGCGCAGCCCTCAGCTATGCCGCCCCAGGTAACAATCTTTTCAAGAGAAAATCCTTCATTCAGCAGGAACTGTGATAAAGTTTCTTTTGAAAAAAGATACAGATGATCAAAGATTGCCGATCTCCACTTATTGCCGAAAAGATGCGCCTGAAAACCGTCAACATTTGGTGTTGTCACCAGAAATCTTCCACCGGGGGCAAGGACGCGCTTTACTTCGCGGAGAAAAGCCGCCGGATTATTCAAATGCTCAATAAGATGAAACGCGATAACCAGGGAAAAGTAATTGTCCGGGAAATTATTTTCCTCAAGCGGAAAACTTGAAACAGACAGCGCACGTTTTGTTCTTGCATATTCAGCTTCTTTTTCGCTTATTTCCACGCCCTGCGCTTCCCAACCCCGCCAGACAAGGAATTCAAGCAGAGAACCGGTTGCCGATCCTATTTCAAGAACCCGCCGGTTCCCGATTTGATCGGCGAATTTTTCAAGTTCACTGATATTCGCATCATAAAGCGTGAGTTTTCCGAGCCGGAAAAAAGCTCTTTCATTGGAAAGTTCGTAGTTAAAATAGCCATCACCTGCATAACGCTTGTGAACGGCGCTTTGCTCGGGCTGCGGGTTTATCTGGACGAGGTTACAGGACAGACAGCGCACATAAGAAAATCCATTGCCGGACAGATAGGGTTTAAAATCTTCTTTCCCGCAAAGTGCGCACGGAACAAGCGCGCTTTTTTCACTCGTTATTGGTGTTGACCATGTTTTTTGTGTTTTCATACCCTTCTTCATTCAACAAAAATCCGGTAAGCAGCCGTCCGGGTGTTTTTGCTATGATCTTCAACGATAATCTCAAGACTTGCCCCACCCCGGGTAAACCACACGCCTGAAGCCGCTTCTAGTGCCGGGTACGTCGAATAAATCGTACTCACCGGCACAAGACCATCTCCGTAAATCATCAAGGTGCCATCCCGCGCAAAAAAAATCTCCAAAGCAAGGATACCCATTTCAACACCGTTCAAGGAGCAGGTGATCCGGTAGGGTGCAACAGGGGCTGTGGTCGATTCTCCCCTGTCCGCTGCCTCAACTTCAATGCCATAACGCCCCTGCCGTATGTTTCGTGTCTGGGCAAGATCAAAAAGCTGTCCGTTTTCGTTTCTTAATTTTACACTGATAATTGAAGGGGGCAGCGTATCCTGCATGGAGCCGATGATCATTGAGGGATTGACCCAACAATGCTCCTTTCTGTCATAAACTGAAAAATAAAAGCCTTCGCCGGTCGTCCATCCTGACTTTCCGGCCCTGGCAAGAATAGTATCCCTGCCGGCTTTTTTTTGTTTCTCTGTTTCCGGACTATCTCCGCCCCGTGCGTAAATTCCGATAAGTCCGTCTCCGTGATCAACCGCGACCCAATCTCCCAGCGGATTAGGAATACTGCGCGCGCTATCCTGCTCCGAAGAACGAAAAATTATTTCACCTTCGTCTGCGGAAAAAACATTCCCCTTCGCGTCAAAACTTTCTCCTAAAAGCGGCCTACCTTGATCGTTCAGTCCGAAATTCCGGGCAATTTTTGCCTCGGGCGCAGGCCAATCCATAGCATTAAGAAAAAAACCACAAAGTATAAACATCAAAAGGGCAACAGGGAGTTTCATTGTTTTTATTATAAGAATAACGGATTTTATAGTCTAGTAGAATAAAGGTGTATAAGGTCTGGGGTCTGGGGTTTAGTCATATAAGAAAACCCCACCTTATAAGCCCCTGCTTAGCGGCAGACCACCCGAAAGCCCACATCAGAGGATACGGCGTTAGGGGGGCTATATTTACGAAAAGCAATCGAACAGTCGGTGTCTGGATCCTTCCAGCTTCCGCCCCGTATTACATGGGTCGTGCTACCGTTTGGGGCGGGATCAGGCGAATTTACCAATGTCCCCGGCTTGTAGGTAGTATTATACCAGTCCCAGCACCATTCAAGCACATTCCCGCTCATATCATACAGACCGAGTTCATTGGGCAGCCTGTCTCTTACCGGATGCGTCTTGCTCTCAGCATTGACCCCATACCATACATAATTTCCAAGCTCTGCCCCATCTTTATAGCCGGCAAACTTTTTATCGTACCCCTTTGTGCTTGGCGGCACACTCTTATCTGCTCCCATTGCCGCCCACATCCATTCCATCTCCGTCGGCAGGCAATAGCCATTCTTGTTGACATTCACCGCCACATCCGCCGAGCTTATGGGGCTGCCGCCACTCGGCGTCCGATTCATTATCGTGTAAACCGGTTCCTTACCCGTTATAAGGCTCAATGCATTACAAAACTCAAGCGCATCATACCAACTCACCTGTTCTACCGGAAGCAGGAACTGCGGATCGCTTTTAAAATTGCCGGGATTATAGCCTATCACCTTCTGATACAGAGCCTGCGTTACCTCAGTCTCCATCATCCAGTACGCCTTGGTTATTATTGAAATATTCTTGGAGTCCCCATCCCGCTGAAAACTTCCCTCAGGCACATACCGCATAGTAAACGATATACCCTCCACCGTTACCTGCATCGAACGCCCTGCCTCAGGCGGCCCGGGATCCATATTATTTGCACACGACAAACTCATCCCGAGCACCAGCGCAGCTAATACCGCCGCTATTCTTCCCGCCTCTTCTTTCATGTTTTCTCTCAGTTTTTTAAAAAATTTTTATGATGCCAACAACATTCTATGCTTTCTCGTGATCAATCCCGGAAACAAGAAAAATCCCCGCAATTTCCTCATGCTATGAGTATATTACAGAATGACACGGATATGTCAAGAGAGAGAGCATATTGCGCCGCGTTTCCCGGCTGTGGTTTTACCATGACAAGCTCTCTTCTACTCAAGACTCTTTCCCCTAAACCACAGATTTTCGTTAAGCAAAAATGCGGCCCGTGCACGGCACTCAAGGGGACAGAGCCGCCCCTGAGTGCCGTCATAAATCGAAAATTTCCGAGTGGCTATAAACGTACGAAAATCAGCTTGATCAGAAATACAATCGTGAGTATCCATGTCGCAAGGGATATCTCTTTCCATTTCATTTTTACGACTTTAACCAGTGTATAACAGATAAAACCCCATGCCAGACCTTCCGAAATTGAGTAACTCATCGGAATAATAAGCATGGTAATAAAAATGGGAAGACCTATTTCCACGTTTCGCAAATCAAGATTGGAAACCGCTCCGAGCATCAGAAAACCGACAAATATCAGAGCAGGTGCCGTGGCTGCGGAAGGGATAAGGAGAAAGACCGGAGAAAGGAATAAGGCAAGAAGGAAAAAAATGCCGGTCGCGACAGAAGCTAAGCCTGTTCTGCCTCCAACTGCAACGCCGGTCGATGATTCAATATAAGAAGTTACCGTGGTAGCTCCGATTAAAGAACCGAAGGTTGTGCCGATAGCATCCGAAAGAAGCGCCTCTTTGCAGTTGATGATATTGCCCTTTTTATCAATGAGGTTCCCCTGTAAGGCGACTCCCGCCAAAGTCGAGACTGTATCAAACATATCAATAAACAATAAACTGAAAAAAACAACAACAAAATCTACCAGCGGAACAGATTTTAGCCCGCTGATAATATCCAGCGGCGTATAGGGAGCCGGCGGTATACTGATAAAAGAAAACCCGGTCGGTATTGTTGTAACGCCGAAGGGAATTCCGATAACCGTGGTCGCGAGGATCGCGATTAAAATAGAGCCCGGAATCTTTAAAGAATAAAGAACGATAACAAGCAGCAAACCGATAACCGCGACAAGCGGAGCGCCTGATGTAATCGAGTTTATGGCAACCGGTGTTCCTCCGCCGACACTCAAAATTCCGGCCCCGTTCAAACCGATAATAGCGATAAAAAGCCCGATACCCAGCGCGACTGCTTTTTTTAACTCCTCAGGAATTGCCTGGACAATTTTTTCCCGTATTCCGCAAAACGAAATAATCAGGAAAACAATGCCTTCGACAAAGACGGCGGCCAAGGCTGTCTGCCATGTAAAGCCCATAGGCCCGCACACGGAGAAAGCGATATAGGCATTGATGCCAAGCCCGCTGGCCAAAGCAATCGGAATCTTGCCCAAAAACGCCATCACCAGTGTTGCGAATCCCGCAGAGATTGCCGTCGCGGTAAAAACCGCACCAGGATCCATGCCGGCGGCCTTCATAATACCCGGCTGTACCGCAAGGATGTAGACCATTGCGGCAAAGGTTACGGTGCCTGCGACAAGTTCACGGGGAATAGTGGATCCTCGTTCTCTTATACTAAAATAAGAGTATAAAAACTTCTTCATCACGTTCTCCTTAATAAAAATAAGATTTACTTAAACTATAGCAGATCTCCTTAAAACATAACATTGCAGGACAAAAACCGGGCCGAACAGATAAAAATTGTATAAGTACAACTATTTTATTTGTAAATTAAAACACTCAGAAACATAATTACTTTAATTTACAAGTTAAAATATTTGACAACACAACTGCTTGATAGAAACTGGAATATTCAGAGATATAATTATTTTATTTGTAAAACAATACAGTTCAGCATAATTATGTTTCCTGCAATGTTATTACGGTGATTCCTATTATAATATATAAAAACAAAATGAAATTGGCAAACAGGACGCGGACACTCAGCAATAGCTTGAAACCATAGGCATAGTCAGGATATTCTGGAGCTACTATGAATCAAAACCCCGTTACGGCTTATCTTGCCGCTGCCGCACCCGATCGGGTGAATACCGCTTTTTTAGCCTACATCTGCAACCTTTGGGAAACCAGCCGCGTAGCTCCGGAAATTGCCGCTTCTATCGTCAAGGAACTTGAAAACCAGCGTAAGCGGATCAAGCTTATTGCCAGCGAAAATTACTGTTCCCTGCCGGTACAACTTACCATGGGAAACCTCCTTACCGATAAATACGCCGAGGGGATGCCCGGACACCGGTTTTATGCAGGAAATGAAAATGTTGACGCCATTGAGTCGCTTGCCGCAGAGGAAGCTCGCACGCTGTTCGGCGCTGAGTACGCCAATGTCCAGCCTCACTGCGGGGCTGACGCCAACCTCCTGGGCTATTGGGCCATACTCAATACACGGATAGAAACTCCGGCCCTGGCCGGATACGGCGAAACAAATCTGTATAAACTAAGTGATAGTCAGTGGAAGGAGCTTAAAACGGCCCTTGGCAATCAGCGGCTTTTGGCACTGGACTACTATTCAGGGGGACACCTTACCCACGGATACCGTTACAATATTTCATCTCGGCTCTTCGATGTATACCAGTATTCGGTTTCCCGGGAAACGGGCTTCCTTGATTATGACGCCATTGAAAAGCAGTCCCTTGAACTAAAGCCTCTTATCCTTCTTGCAGGTTATTCTGCCTATCCACGCAAGATCAATTTTAAACGGATGCGGGAAATCGCCGACAAGACAGGGGCGGTACTGATGGTGGATATGGCTCATTTTGCAGGGCTTGTAGCCGGAAAGGTGTTCAGCGGTGAATACGATCCGATACCTTGGGCAGACCTGGTAACAACAACAACGCACAAAACCTTACGGGGGCCCCGGGCAGGCTTGATACTTGCCAAGTCTGAATTCTCCGAGTCGCTGGACAAGGGATGTCCCCTCACTATGGGTGGGCCGCTGCCCCATATTATCGCCGCCAAAGCCGTGGCTTTTCGGGAAGCAGGGAAGCCGGAATTTCGGGACTATGCCCGACGTATTGTGGAAAACTCTCAGGCTTTGGCTGCATCGTGTATCAAAAATGGTCTGGAGCTGCTTACCGGCGGCACTGATAATCATCTTTTTCTGGTTAATGTCCGTGCACTGGGTCTCACCGGCCGTCAGGCGGAAAGCGCCCTCCATGAATGTCACATTACTCTTAACCGGAACAGCCTCCCCTTCGACCCCAACGGGCCCTGGTATACCTCGGGCTTGCGTATAGGCACTGCCGCGCTTACAACCCTGGGAATGGGGAAAGCCGAAATGGAGGAATTGGGGGCTATCATTGGCCTTGTTCTTAAGGGTACAAAAGCTGTCGAGGAGGCTTCAAAGCCAAGTAAAGCAAAGTACCTGATTAAGACAGAGACCAAACAGGAAGCCCTTGTGCGGGTGGAGCGGCTGCTTTCCCGTTTTCCGGTATACCCGGAATTGAATTTGGAGTTTCTCAAAAAAGCATTTGTGCCGTGATACGGATAAGGGGAATTTTCAGTTATCTGAGATACGAAACAGGAAAGATTAACACGGGGACACCAAACCGGAATTATGCTTGATTGATGTCCTACATTTTTTCAATTTGAAATGCGGCGAGTTTATTACCGCCGCCGACAAAGAGCCTCTTCCCGTGCCATTTAAGGAATGTATCGGTGCTGTTAAACGGGGCGGAAATCATTTTATATCCCGGATAAGAGATCGCGACAAGATTGTTTCGCATGGCAGATTCGCTCACAATCAAAAAAAGCATTCCGTTTTCTCCGCTGTCATCTATATTGCGAATACGTCCGTCAAGAGGAATAATCTCCGTTGAACGCGAGCCAAGATCATATATCCCCAACCCTTCATCTCTTTCGAACACCGCTCGCTTTTCATTATCAATAAAGTGAACGTGTACAGGACGGCGGAAACCATCACCTAAAAATTCATGGTGGGTAACACGCCATACACCGCCGTCCAGCTCTATTACCAAAAAACGTTGGTGGTCTAAACCGGCAACTGCGGCAATTTTTGTTCCGCTTGGTGAAATTGTACAGCCGTAAATCGCGGGAATACGCGAACCGGAGGGCTCCGCAAGGTACACACGCCTTCCTTCTGCGTCAAGCAATTCAAGACTCCCGTCAAGTTGACCGATTAAAAGAAGCCCGCGCGCTGCGTCTACGGAGGTAATCGGGGACCCGCAGTCATAGGACCAGAGGATATTATCGTTCTCATCGATCTCGGAAATTGAATTTTGCTCATGATGCATGATAAAAATACGCCCATCCCGAAAAAAAGGATAGCCGTGCTTGTCTTTTAAAACAAGGACAGTGTTGTTTAACAAGTTTTTAACTTCGATACTCTCATCCTGCCCTGAAAATTCTGCGAAAAACTCCCCTGACTGCTCAACATACGTTTTTTTTACCTGATTAATGATAAAATCTCCATCGGGCGATACATAGCCAAAATACCCGCAGAAATTAAACGGCACAAAAGAGCTTCCTTCAACGCTCGAAGGATAACTTGAGCCAAGTGATTTTAGCCATTTTAGCGTAAAGACCGTCTCCTGCGGAACCGGACGGGCAGCAAAAAACGCATAAAGCACAAATGCCACGCTGCCTATCACATATTTGTATTGGCTTTTTAACTTTATCATGGATATCTCTATTCTATCAAAGTTCATGCGGCAAGGTTAAGTGGGAGAAAGCGATTCTCATGGCTTTCAGGATTGAGGAACGCTCACGGATATGATACCAAATTTCTAAGGCTATGATGAATCGGCATTTAATATTAGAATATTCGTATACACTTTAAGAAAGTGAAGGAGACTGTATGAAAACAATGTGTTTTAGCAGCCGGTATATGCTTATTGCCATAAGCGTGATGCTGCTGTGGACTCTTCCGGCTTACGGACAAGAGATGGAACTGACTATTCTGGCAACCTCGGATGTGCATAATAATTATCTTGATTATGATTATTTTACTGATATGCCCACCGAGCAGACCGGCTTGGTCCGTATTGCCACGGCGATAAAGGAACTGCGGGCGAACAACCCCAATGTACTCCTTTTTGATGATGGGGATAATATTCAGGGGAATCCCTTTGGGGAATATATGGCTAAGAATCCGCCTAAAGAAGGACAGATAAGTCCTATCATGACGCTTCTTAATGCCATGAACTACGATGCTATTTCTCTGGGGAACCATGAATTTAATTTTGGCATCCCTTATTTGAATAAAGTTATAGCCGGGGCAAAATTTCCGGTGCTTTCCGCCAATGTAATCGACCCCCTGACAAAAAAACCCTATTTCCGGCCCTATACCATCCTGACACGGAACTTTCAGGATACAAACGGGAAAACCCAAACGGTCAAGATCGGGGTGCTGGGACTCCTGCCCCCGCAGATTCTTAGCTGGGACGGAGCTTCGCTCAGAGGGAATGTTCAGACAGAGGACGGATATACCACGGCTCAGCATTATGTGCCGGAGATGAAAGCCGCCGGAGCGGATATTATAGTCATTCTGGCCCATTCGGGGATACAGGATTATCCGCGCAAGGGAGGAGAGGAAAATTTCAGTTACTTCCTGACAAGCATTCCCGATGTGGATGTGGTTATATCCGGTCATGCCCACGAGAAATTTCCCGGCAGGGCTTATGCCAAAATTAAGGGGGCTGACCTTGAAAAAGGAACGATCAACGGTGTTCCTGTGGTCATGCCCGGCAGTTTCGCCGATACGCTGGGACTTATCAAGCTTACATTAAATAAAAACGGTGAAGGCTGGAAGCGTTCTGACGGAAGCGGACGGCTGCTCCCCGTCTATGACAGCGCCGCACGCAAGGCCAATCTGGCAGCCGACAAAGAACTAAGCGCCCTTCTTGCCAAAGATCATCAGGCAGTGCTGAACTACATCCGTTCTCCTGTCGGGGCAGGGGAAGATGGCGGGAGCATAGGCGGCAGTCTGACTGCACCTTTAACCAGCTTCTTCGCCGTGATCCGCGATGATTATTCAGTTCAGATCATCAATGAGGCCCAGACCCGCTATGCAGAACAGGCGCTCGCAGGAACAGCCTACGCCCGACTGCCCATACTCTCTGCGGCGGCACCCTTTAAGGCCGGAGGACGGCAAGGTGCCCGCTACTATACCAATGTTCCCGCAGGCCCCCTTGCGATAAAAAATATCGCCGACATCTATGTATTCCCCAATACCGTGGTTATCCTGAAATTAACCGGAAAGGATATCAAAGAATGGCTGGAGATGAGCGCAGGTCAGTTCAACCAGTTAAATCCCACGGATAAGGCTGAGCAGTTCATTCAGAACGATGACTTCCCCACCTACCTCTTTGACGTGATCGACGGGGTAAGCTACAAGATCGATCCTACCCGTCCGGCAAGATACAACCGAGACGGAAGCTTAAGAGATAAAAAAGCCGAACGGATTCTTGATCTTCAGTTCAACGGCAAACCCATCCGGCAGAAAGATGAATTCGCCCTGGTCACCAACAACTACCGGGCCTACGGCGGCGGTAATTTCCCCGGAGGGAATCCCGGCAATATCATTCTGGAAAGCCCCGATGAAAGCCGACAGGTAATTTTGAAGTACATTGATGAAAAACGGGAGATTACCCCCCGTCCCGATAACAACTGGCAGCTTATCCTGCCCACCGCTTCCGGCCCCCTGCTCTTTTTAAGCTCCCCCGAGGCAAAGGATAAATTACCCCCGGGCATCAGCTTTCTCAGAAACGCCGATACAGGCTTTGCGGTCTATCAAGTCCAGCCCTAACAGCCAGGACTTAGGGTATTGGGTACTAGGGTCGTAGGGGTATGGGTATAGTAATATCAGATAGCTACTACCCTACCCTTCGATCTTCGCACCCTGCTTCGGGTATGGTACAGGCTTTCTGATAACCAAAACCCTATTACCCTTGACCCAATTACCCTTCTTATAGGGTATAGTAATAAAAGAAAGCTACTACCCTACCCCCCGACCCTATTACCCTTGACCCAATAACCCTAATAAAGGGGTCGTAGGGTCTAGGGGTAGAGGACAGGGCTTTCTGGTAAAACCAAACCCTATACCCATGACCCTCTACCCAATTACCCTATTTTGCCCCAACTACCCTATATAGTATCCCTAGTGATTATCACGTGTCGACATTGTAAAAATTTTCCACTCTAGCGCTCCATGACAGACTGGCTATGCTATACTACATATAAATGAAAAGCACAATTCAAATATCGGAGGCAATTTTGACGATTTCAACTTGATTTTAGAATTTTCCAAAAAAGATAAATGATAATACGGGAGAGCTGTATCCTCACCTGTAAATCTTATCTTTAGAGGAGTCTTATATGAGACATGAGAAATTGTTTTTGGAGAGTGTGCCGTCACATGAGCGGACAGTTGAAATATGTGTTGCTGCATTGCGGCAATATCAGAGTACAGAGTGTTTTGCCTTAATTCCAAAGGAAATAAAGCAAATAGTAAAACAGCGTGCCGGTTGTTACGATTTTCACGCACCGGGTAACAGGTACATTTCTTCGATTTATAATAAGGGGTGAGGATTCACAGCCTGCCCGCATGGGTAGGCGATAATTTCCAATCACTGAGATTTAATATGAGCAAGAATAAAGGGGTAGTAGGAAAGAAGGGTCTACGGTTTGGGGTAGAGGGTAGAGTAATATCAGATAGCTACTACCCTACCCCCGATTTTTTCACCCTGCTTCGGCTACAGGCGTTCTACTAAAACCTGTACCCCATACCCTCCACCCCGAAGCAAAGGGTCAAGGAGTTTTGGGATGGCAGGGGCTTTCTGATAAAACCTATACCCTACTACCCCCTAACCCAATTACCCTACTCTAAAATAATGCATTTATCACGAAATAAATCATAATTTACCAGAAAGCCACTTGTACTGTGGTATCATGTTCGTATGAAACGCTTAAATCCATTAAACGATTATTGTCCGCGTACGTTCAGGGGGTTCTCTGTCTGAGGATTTCATAGAGGATAACACCGGCGGCAACAGAGACATTTAAGGAATCAATCTGTCCGATTGCGGGGATTGCTACAAGTGCATCGCAATTTTCTCTTAAAAGCCGCGATAAACCGGCCCCCTCGCTTCCTAAAATAAGCGCGCATTTTCCTTTGAAATCTTTTTTTGTAATACTTTCGCCTGCCATATCGGCACCAAAAATCCAAAATCCGGCTTCTTTTAGATCCTCCACAGCACGGGGAAGATTGGGAAGCTCAACACGGGGAACCCAGGAAATCGCACCCGCCGATGCTTTTGCGATAACATCTCCGTATTTGGCCGTTCGTTTATTCCGGGTAATCACCATATCAACCCCGAACTGATCACAGCAGCGGATAATCGCGCCGTAATTATGAGGGTCGGTAATTTCATCAAGAATAACGACAAGGCAGCTTGTTTTGTCTTGTGCGTTTTCGAGGAATTCGTCAAAACTTATATCTTTTTCACCGGAGGGGGTCTGAATTTCCAGCGCAATACCTCTGTGATCTTTTGCTATACGGTCTAAATCGTGTGCACCGACCCGGTCAACACGGATCTGTTTTGCCAGCGCAAGACGCACAATCTCCCGCGATCTCGGCCCGGCCTTTGCGACAAGCAGGGCTTGCGCTTCTTTCCCCGCGCGAAGTCGCTCTTCAATCGCATGAAATCCGGTTAAATATGCCATAACTATCTCCTCTTTGGCGCTTTTAAGCCCGCACCATTACTAACTCTCATTGTAAGCCGGTACGAAAAAATTACAAGGGACAGGGGAATATGGACTTTTTGGGTTGTGGTTAGGGAATAATTGGCCAAGCCTCTACCCTACCCCATTGCCTACCTTATGGATCTAAGCTTGAACCTGGGCTGACTCTGCGATGAACTTACCGTTTTTCAGGCACGGGTAGAGAGTTTCTCTGATTCTCCTAGACACTGTTCGTAATCCGCCGGAGGAGGCTGCGCATTTTACGCGGCAGCCATAAAAGCGCTCTGCCGGCATGATAAGAGCGGGAAGCACGGATATTGTGTAGATCTGTTTCCGTTGCGGATAAGAGCGCTTCTTTTTCAAGCAATGCATGGCCGATTTGATTTATTTCTGCCTCTCTTACCGACAACATGGTCTCTTTTTCGAGCAATGCATGGCTGATTTGATTTACTTCTGCCTCAATCCGATCGCGATCGGATCTGAGATTTTCACTTTCGGTAAGGATTATGTTTATCCTGCGAAATAGATGTTCGGAAAGCGAACTTATTCTTATCCTTTGTGCTTCATGGTAATTATCCGTATTATGAAAATAATTAACGGCGTTTTCAAGCGAATCTATATCAGAAAAATCTTCGGTTTGAAACGCAGAATATAACGCTTCATATGCGCTATATTCTACTCTTTTTGAATATAAGCTCCACAAACACGTATCGATTTTTGTATGGAGATAGCTTTTCTCAACTTCTTTATATATTCCCAAACTTTGTAATTTTTCTTTTAGACCCATAAAGGCTATGTGGATCGCCAGTGGTTCCTTGTAATGTGTCGTAGCTGCATTGCCACCTTGCCTTATACGATAAAAACGTAGTGGTTCCGGCAACAGAGAAATTTTTTTAGCACATACCAATGAGGTATATGAAAAATAAAGATCGTTCACCCTTCTGATTTCCTGAAACCAAAGCCTGTTTTTTTTAACCATTTCGTTGCGGTATAATTTATTCCATGCCATTGATGTAAAAGAACTAAATATATGGTTCGGCATATCTTTATATGAAAAAGGCGAAATTCCCGGACAATATTCGAGAGATATTCCGCCTATCACTCCGTTAGAATGAGTATTTGCATCATAAAAACGAGGAGCGGTTTGCCCTGCCAATAAATATTTACCGTCCCATCCGGATAAATTCTAACGGTTACTTTATCTTAGGGAAGTGATAGATTATGAAAGATGCAAAAAAAGAACCATATAACAAATTATATGGTTCTCTAAAATACTACTAACAAAATCAAAATGAAAACCCCGCACAAAGCGCCTGCCTCGGATGGCAGGCATTCTTTATTTAGTCCATTCGAATGTCTTGACGCAATTATCAAAAACATCATCATATTTTGTCCCCATACTGGGCGAGACAGTACAGGTAATGTCCATTATTGCCGTATTCTTTTTATTTGGAATAATATATATTCGTTGACGTACATGTATGTCATTTAACCTCGCTTGTGTTGTCACACATTCACCTTGTAGTCCGCTATTTGTTTGGAAATCAAATCTTTCAAGCACTTCAAAATCAGCAAAAATTTGTGGGAACAATTCCAAACAGGCTTCAAGATAATCGGAAATTTTACCGGAAAATTGTTCATCCCCAAAGTTAATATTTGGCGAAAAATTGTTTTCCGCTGCTCCCATTAGCATTTTATATTTTTGATTGGCATCAACTGTACCCCAATTTTTAGGAGCATACATTGAAAACCCGGCATCTTTCTCAATAAAATGAATGCCAAAATCATCTGTGTTTATACTTGCGTTATTATTTTGCGTTGCACAGCCAAGTAAAGAGTAAACCGCCAAAGATAGAAAAACAAAAGAAACCTTTTTCATCAATACCTCCATAAAATACTTGCTATAAGTTAAAACATATAATTTTCTTTGTCAATGTATTTTTTCGTTTATATATTTTCGCTTATGCGATCACTGGACAAAAATCATATATTTGTCATAAGTTAACACCATGAGGAAAACGCAAGAGATATCGGACTTCAACACCTCTACCCTACTACCCTAATAAAGGGTCGTAGGGTAGAGGGTATAGTAATATCAGATAGCTGCTACCCCACCCCCGAAGCAAAGAGCTAAGGGCTTCGGGACGATACAGGCGTTCTACTAAAATCTATACCCTCTACCCTTGACCCTTGACCCAAGCCCCTATTTGCCATTTCCCTGCCTCACCGGAATAAACCTGCGAGAATTGAGATAACGCCGGTATTGGAAACATCAACGATGAATGAGCCGACAATGGGAATGACAAAAAAGGCTTTCCCCGAGGCTCCGTGTTTTTTAGTGATGACCTGCATACAAACAAGGGCATTCGGTGTTGCGCCAAGACCGAACCCGCACAAACCGGCTGCCATAACTGCGGAGTCATAATTTTTGCCAAAGAGCCGGAAGACCAGGAAGTAAGCGGAGATCACTATCAGGACTATTTGCAATACCATCATCACTATCAAAGGCAGGGCAAGATTTACAAGACTTGCCAGCTCAAGGGAATTTATTGCCATTGTGATAAAGAGCGCGAGGGTAATGTCGCCTATCATGCCGATTGCTTTTGAATCAATAATGTAGAGGCCACTCTTATCACCGAAATTCCGTATAACGATTGCCGCTATCATGGCACCGATATAAGGCGGGAGCGTGAGTCCTGCATCTTTTAAATAGTAACTCAGTGCGGACCCGACTCCGACAGCAACGAGTAACCATGAGATGTTTTTCATCAGGTGGGGGCCGGAAACTTTGTCTTCGTGATCATCGCTTATCGGATCTGCCGGAGCGCTTGTTTTTGCTATTTCCCCGACTTCCTCAAGCAAAGCATTCTGTTCCTGTTCGGTGTGCAGCTCAAGAAGGGAGGCTTGTTTTATTGTCTGGGGTGTTGTTAGTTTATGACGTTTAATGATCCACTCGCCCAAGGGTCCGCCGACCAGGGAGCCTGCGACCATACCGAATGTCGCGCAGGCAACGGCGGCGCTCAGCGCCCCGGGGATACCGTATTCATTTTCAAAGAGCGCGCCAAACGCGCCGGCTGTTCCAAGTCCGCCTATCATTGGTATGGAGCCGCCGATAAGGCCCATAAGCGGGTTTAAGCCAAAAGCAAGGGCGATTGGAATACCTATGCAGTTTTGCAGGAGAGCGACCAGGGCGGATACACCCCAGAAGGCGGCAATCAGTATCCCTCCTTTAATAACGAGTTTATAGCTGGCGTTCATACCGACCGTGCAGAAAAAACAAATCATAAATACATTCTGTAAAGTGTTGTCGAACTCAAAGTGGACGATGCGCTTTGCACTGAGTATTGCCGTGATAATTGCAATGGGTAAGCCGCCGATAACAGGTGCCGGAATGGAGAGTTTTATCAACACGGGGATTTTAAGCCGCAGCCACACGCCGGTATAATATACGATAGCTCCTAAAGCTGCAGCCTGGAATATATCGAATTTCAGGCTCAGCACACCGTCAACAATAAAATTTTCCATAGAAATTCAGTATAACAAACTTGCAATATTTTTAAAGCCCTAATTTCAATGTGAGCATGGAGTTAGCTTTTGGGCTGCGGGGCGGCGGGAGAGTAATCCTTATATTCTCATGATCCGGAGGAGCGCAGAAAAAAGTATCAAGCTCCTTGTCCCAATACCGATATTGATAATGTAGGGCAAGGGAATGTCGATGTAAATGCCTCGTAAAGCCGCCTAAAGCGGTGTATAACGCGGTAAAATCAAAAACCTGAATATGGGAGGATGTTATGATTATAAATCACAATTTGAGCGCTATGTTTGCGGATAGGTCGCTCAAAGTCACACAAAACAAACTGGATAAAAGCGCAGAAAAATTATCGAGCGGGGAACGGATTAACCGCGCAGGTGATGATGCGTCGGGTCTTGCTGTTTCTGAAAAAATGCGCAGCCAGATCCGCGGCTTAAATAAGGCCTCTGAAAATGCCTTAAACGGTATATCTTTTATACAAACAACAGAAGGTTACCTTCAGGAAAGCCAGGACATTCTACAGCGCATGAGGGAACTTGCGGTTCAGTCGGCAAACGGTGTTTATACTGATGAAGACAGAATGCAAATTCAGGTTGAAATCTCTCAGCTTGTTGATGAAATTGACCGCATCGCAAGTCATGCCCAGTTCAACGGGATGAATCTGTTAACCGGACGTTTTGCGCGTGAAACCGGATCAAACGTGGTTACTGCCTCAATGTGGTTCCATATCGGCGCGAATATCGATCAGAGGGAACGTGCATTTATTGGAACGATGAGTGCGAAAGCTCTTGGTGTCCGCGATGTCGGCGATGAATCAATTATTTCTCTTGAAACCCCGGCAGACTCGAACCGTGCGATTAGCACATTCGATGAGGCCCTCAAAATAGTAAGCAAACAAAGGGCAGACCTCGGTGCGTATCAGGTTAGACTTGAACATGCCATACAGGGACTGAATGTCGGCGCAGAAAACCTGCAAGCCTCCGAATCACGCATCAGGGATACGGATATGGCAAGCGAGATGCTGCGTTATACAACCGAACAAATTTTAAGTCAATCGGGAACCGCGATGCTGGCTCAAGCGAACCAAAGAGCGCAAACTGTTTTGCAATTATTGCAGTAGTTTTATATATCTGTGTTTTCATATGCGAACACGGATGCCGCGCCGCTTGGCGTTCTTACATTGATATAAAAAACAAGAACTCCCCGGGACTCTGTTTCGGGGAGTTCTTGTATGCAGACAGGCTTATTATCGGGTGCCTTTCCCAATTTTTCATTTTTAGTGTACCATAACTTATGATTGAAAGACGCTTTACGGTCCTTGATTTAATTGATTTGGATTTAAAACAGCATAATTCGCTTAATCTGCGCTGTTTGTGCGGACGGCGGGGACTCCCCCGGGAGATAATGGTTCCTGAAATCAATAGACCGGGCCTTGCGTTATCCGGTTTTTTTGATGTTTTCGCGGAAAAACGTATTCAGGTTTTCGGATACGGAGAGGCCGCTTATCTGCAAAAAATGCCTCAACAAACAACAGAAGTTCATATTAAACGTTTTTTTTCCTTTGAGGTTCCCTGTTGTATCTTTACCGCGAATTTAACGCCGGAGCTTTTTTTTCAGAAAGAGGCGGAAGCGGCCGGTTGCCCCGTGCTTCAAACAGAAATTAGTACTACCGAATTTGTCAGCCGCCTTATCCGGATCCTGTTAACGATTTTCGCCCCCAAGAAAAGTATTCACGGAGTTATGGTTGAAGTCTACGGCATCGGCGTTCTTATCATCGGGGAAAGCGGCATCGGCAAAAGTGAGACCGCTCTTGAGCTTATCAAAGTCGGGCATCGCCTTGTGGCAGACGATGTTGTTGAAATTCACTGTGTAAACGGGAATGTCCTGCTTGGTACCGGTGCGAATAAAATAATCGGGCATCATATGGAAATTCGGGGAATAGGCGTGATAAACATCACCCATCTTTTCGGCGTTAGCGCGATTCGTGACCGTCAACAGCTTGATCTTGTCATAATGCTTGAGGATTGGAACCCCAATAAAAATTACGATCGTATCGGGGTAGACGAGGAGTATATGGATATACTTGGGGTCAGCGTACATAAACTTACCCTGCCGGTTAAAGCAAGCAGAAATATCCGTGTCGTTGTCGAAACCGCCGCAATGAACGAGCGCTTAAAAAACATGGGCTATGATTCGGCAAAAGAATTCAACCACAATATACTCAAATGGATCGAAAGCAAATCGGCAAAATCCGTTTATTTCGGTCAGGAAGACGTGATATAATCCGGTAAGTCCCGGTTGAAACATATCGTCCGGGGCAAGCCCCGAACAAAACGATGTCAAATTCGGATATAAGATCGACCTTAAACAACCAGCTCATCCTCACCAGCACGGGCAATAACGACTTCACCGGTGTCTTCAAGATGACGAATAATAGACACGATTTTTTGTTGGGATTCCTCAACATCTTTTAACCGTACCGGCCCCATAAACTCCATATCCTCTTTGAGCATCTGAGCAGCGCGTTTTGACATATTGCGGAAAATCTTGTCCTGGACTTCCGAATCCACGGATTTCAGCGCCTTGGAGAGTTCCTGCGTATCGACTTCCCGCAATACTTTCTGAATTGAACGGTCGTCGAGCATAACAATATCCTCGAAAACGAACATTTTCTTTTTAATTTCCTCGGCAAGCTCGGGGTCTTCTTCCTCAAGGGCTTCAATAATCTGCTTCTCCGAGGAACGGTCAACAAGGTTTAGAATTTCAACAACGCTGCCGACTCCGCCTGCCGCCGTATAATCCTCGCTGGAGAGCGTTGAAAGTTTCTTTTCAAGAACACGCTCAACCTCACGCAGAACCTCAGGCGAAGTTCTGTCCATAATCGCGATACGCCGGGCAACTTCACTTTGCACTCCATGAGGAAGATTCTGTAAAATAACCGAGGCCTTGTTCGGCTCAAGATACGCGAGAATAAGCGCAATAGTTTGGGGCAATTCCTGTTGAATAAAGTTAAGAAGCTGTGCCGGATCAGTGCGCCGGATAAAATCAAATGGCCGCACTTGAAGACTTGATGTTAAGCGGTTTATAATGTCAACCGCCTTCTGGCTTCCAAGCGATTTTTCCAAAAGCTCACGTGCGTAATCAATACCACCGATTGAGATGAACTGATTAGCCATCATCAGTTCCTGAAATTCCGTTAAAATCGCGTCCTTTTGCTGCGGCTCAATAGCCTCAAGACGGGCAATCTCAAAGGTAAGCATTTCAATTTCATCTTCACGAAGATACTTAAAAACATCCGCAGAAACATCAGAACCGACACTTACCAGAAAAATCGCTGCCTTCTGCCGTCCACTTAGTTCTTTCGCATCCTTTTTTGAGCCGTCTCTTTCTCCCATAGTTCCTCCGCTTATAGTAAAGGGGGAGCGTATTCATCGTGACAGAGGAAAATCCCGCCCAAAGAAAAAATCAGTCGGACGGGCTGCTCCCCCTCGCTGCGAAGTCCTCGCCGCTTTGCGGCTCCGGTCTTCTGCGCTACCCCCACTCATTTTTTTGGGGATCGCCTCCGCAGCAACGCTTCGCGCTGTCAGCTCACTCCGCTCCCATCCCTTTTATTCTTCCATCAACCAGGTTCTGATAAGCTGCGACACATCCGCCGGATGTTCTTTGGCCATGTTGACGGCTTTTTCCTGTAATTCCATACGCGTCTGATCTTCTACGGACATCGTAACTTCAGTACCCTCTTTTTCCGCCTCAAGCAATGCCTGCTCACGCATAAGCTGGTGTTGGCGGGCGAGCTCTTCCTCGCGGCGGCGGCGCCCCTGCTCTTGCGCGTGGGATATAACCTGAAAGAGTATAAATCCGGCTAAAAGAATCGCAAGCCCGATTAACGAAGCGATGATCGTAATACGAACATTTTTTTGCTTTAAAAGCTCGGCATCTTCGGCTTTAAACTGGGCGCTTCTGTCTATCTGAATATTCTGTACGCTTACCGTATCACCGCGAACCGCGTTATAACCTATTGCCGCCTCCACCAAAGCCCGCGCCTTGCTCAGATCCTCGGCCGGAACAGGCGTGTATTCCCGCTCTACACCGCCGCCGGGAAGGAAAACAAGATCCCCTTTTTCGTCTTTTTTCTGCACCCAAATACCGTCTATATTTACCGATACACTGATCCGATCAATCGTTGGGCTTCTCTCTTCCTGGATCTGTTCTTCGTTAAAAACTTCGTTATGAACCCTTGTGGTCTGGCTAACCTCACCGTAGAGATTCGACATATCTTTATATGCGGGTGCCGTCTGCCCTTCCACACCGCCGGGCCCCTCGGGATTAAATCCTGTCCCCTTCCATGTTGTCGTTGAGGTGGATTCGGAAACCGTAAGGCTTGGAACCCGCTCGGAATCATCGTAAGCCAAACCCGGAGTACGTTCTTTTAGCATAACCGGTTTATATTGACTGCTTTGAACTTCCTTTTTCGACATATCCATGTCTATTTTTATATTAAGATCACGGACACGGTCAGACGAAAACTGGGCTTGCAAGGCGCGAAGAACATCGGCACGGTATTTTGCCTCGGTATCGCGCACGATTTTTATTTCTTTTTCAATGCGCTGGAGCCTGTCAAAATCTTTCATCCCGTTAAAATCATTCAAAACAATGCTGTTTTGATCGGTAATCGTAATATTATCTGCTTTTAAGCCCGGAATGGCAAACATCAGGAGTTTTTGTATGCCTTCTATTTTTTTTCGGTTTTCGGTAATATCGCTGCCCGGCCTGGGGATAAGCACAACGCTCGCCGTAACCGGATCCTGCTCTGAGGCAAAAAGCGTCTTTTCCGGCTGAACAACAACCACATTCACATCGTCAATATCACTTAAGGATTTTATATGCTCGCTTACCATCTGCGTAACAGCACGGCGGAGGTTTATATTACGCTCCCAGTCTGTGATAGTCCAACGTTCCGTATCAAAGAGCGCCCAGGGGTCGGTTCCGTTCGGCACTAAATCTTCCCGAATAAGGATTGTACGCATACGACGTGCTGTCTCGTCATCGGCCACGGACACAATGCCGGACGGGGAAACCTGTGTCCGCACTCCCTCGGCGTTGATCCGCGTTACAATACGGGCAAGCTCATTTTCGTTCGTAATAGGTGTATCAATGACGGGCACAAGCCCCGGTGTTGAGGAGACTGATACAAGCGTAATAATGGCAATCAGAACAACGGCGGCAATGACAAAAAGCATGGCCCGCTGTATTATTGACCATTTAGACCACAATGCTCCGAGTTGATTTAAAAAATTTTTCAAAAATTCAGGCATATCCCCTCCCAAGGATTTTATGCTACTATCATACCTTAACCGAAAATAAATGACAAGCCGCCGTGTTGCCGTTTGTCAACGCAACGTGAAAATGTCCCCTTTTTTACCAACATGAAAATGTCCCCTTTAGGGAATTAAGCCGCATTGCCAATATGGTCTTTATGTTCCTGTTTTTCCAACTCCTTAACA
>JAITXS010000029.1 GCA_031284645.1 Spirochaetaceae bacterium
CGCAAACAAGTCCGCTCGCGGGATTGTTTTTACGTCTAGTGTTTGTTACTCGCCCGCTCATTCATGTACTTGTTTGCGGGATTTTTATGCGCTTGGGGAATGGTTGCTCCCAAATAATGGGTGTGTCTTTCCACATTGAGGCATAGGAGCGGGGAATTACAGGTTTCATGGCTGGGGGCGTTTTTATGCGTCCCAAGGTGGCGGGGGTGCCTTTTCACGTTGGGGCATAGGTGGGGTTTTAACGGCGGTTTTTAAAAAACGGTGCCTGGCGCTAAAAATTATAAGTTTTGTATTATTAATTTGGGCCAAGATAATTTTAGTAATTTGTCATCATTGGTAAGCAGTATTGCGCCTAACGCTACGGCTGTTGCCGCGATTATCGCATCGGGCAGCTTAATAGATGTATCTGCGCGACGAATTTTTATGGTTTCTGCTTCGACCACTTCATCAATAGGAACAATAATAACATTAGTAAGAAATTTGCCGGTATTTAATTCTTCTTCTTCTGTCATTTTAGGGTCGGCAAACAATTCAATTCGATTAATAACACTGATGTACTGTTCTGCGTTGATAAAAGCGCTATCGAGACTTCCGAGCGCCATATTTGAATCAATGAGTTTTATGACTGCGTTAGTATCAAGGACAAATTTAATTCCACTCATCTCGTATCTTCCGTTGGTAGGCTACGCCGTCGCCGCCAAAAGCGTTCTTTACGGAGCCGATTGCGCCGCCAAATGGAATGTGCGAAGGGTCTGCGCGTCTGGCGGCGACTTTTTCGGCGCCTTGCGTGAGCGCTTCCGCGACAGAATGTGCCTGAGGCGGAAACATTTCATATTTCGGTCTTTTTACCGTCTTTGCAATAGGCGTAATGGTAAGCTCGACACTGGCAACGCCGGATTCAAAAGTATCCGGCAAGGGCAAGTCCAAATGAAGAAGCCGGTCGGCCTTAATTTCTATGGTTTTTTGCATTGTCAACATGGGCTAAATATAGCACGGATTTAGTCAAAAGAAAAGGCACGGATAGGCAACGCTGGAAAGGCACGGCGGGGGCTATCACGGGGACACATGTCGTTGGCGCATAAAAAGGCGCAGTTCGGAGTGGAAAGGCACGCGGTTTCATATCGCAGGAAACAATGGGAGCAAGCGCATAAAAATCCTGAAAATAAGTCCGCTCGCGGTTTTGTATATGCGGCTAGGTGTTGTGCCTCGCCCGCTCAGTCATGTACTTATTTTCAGGATTTTTATGCGCTTGGGAAATAGTTGCTTCAATATGGGGACGTGCCTTTCCACATTGGGGCAGAGGGACGAGGAATTACAGGTTTTATGGGTGGGGGTGTTTTTATGCGTCCCATCTGTCTGACAAACGTTCGGCGCCTTTTTGCATCAAGTTATTCCTTCAAAAACGCATGAGAAAAGTAGCGCACCGAGTCATCATCTGGTCTTGAAAATAAAGTCGGAATATGCAAGGATTAAAACACGTATGACTCTCAAGGAAATAGCACAGCTTGCCGGTGTCTCGATTGGCACCATAGATCGTGTTATTTACCATCGCGGGCGCGTGTCGCCGGAAACAAAAAAAAATGTTGAAGAACTTATTGAGCGGTATCAGTTTACGCCGAACCCTATAGCGCGGCGTTTGCAACGAAAAAAAGATTACCGGTTTTGCGCTTTGCTGCCTCTGCGGCACGAAGATGCCGGTTTCTGGGCACAGGCGCTTGTCGGCATTGAGGATGCCGCAAAGACGCTTGCCCCTTTGGGAATTGAAACCAAGATAGTTGAATATGACCGTTACAATTACGCATCATTCAAAAAAGCGGCAGATAAAGCGTTTCTGCAAAAACCGGACGGGCTTATCTTGGCTCCGATTATGCCGGAAAAAATAAAACCATTTCTTGATTCGCTTGACGGAATTCCCTACGTTTTTTTTGACGCCGATATGCCCAACACAAAACCGCTTTGTGTCATCGGACACGACCCCTTTAACGGAGGCTATCTTGCCGGACGTTTAATGCATCTTTTTGCCGGAGGCATCCCGTCAAAACCCATTGCAATACTTAACGCGCACGGCGAAGACTATCACCTGTTGCGCCGCCGTGAAGGTTTTTTGCGCTACGCACAGGAACACAATTTTCAGACTGTAGTGATGGAATACTCAGGCTATCAGGGACTGGAGATTTCAGGCGACAAAGTCCAGCGCTTTTTGCGCGAGCATCCTGCGCTTTCCGGGATTTTTATCAATAATTGCATGACATTTCAAGTTGCCGAAGCTGTCGCAGCTAACACAGCTAACGCAAAACGGGATTTTTTTATCATCGGTTATGATCTCATTCCGAATAATCACCAACTGCTAAAATCCGGCGGCATTGACGCCATCATCTCGCAACGCCCCGAAGATCAGAGTCGCAGAGCACTTTTAACGTTGTACCGTCATATCGTGTTAGAACAGGAAGTTCCGGGACGCATCGAAATCCCACTGGATATTTACCTCAAAGAAAATGCTCCCGAGATAATTGGGTAGGAGTCTGTCGGACTTCTCGGTGTGTGTGCCGTATATGGTATGGTTCTCGACAGATATTGCGAATCACAATACCATATATGAACAAGTCCGACAGACTCCTAGTGATTGTTTCAAGGATAGTATGATAAATATTTCAGAAAATACAGAATATAA
>JAITXS010000049.1 GCA_031284645.1 Spirochaetaceae bacterium
CCCCAATGTTTGCTGATGCAACAAGGAGCATACGGGAATATATCATAAAAAACGGAAAAGAATTTGGAAAAATCATGGAGACGGAATATTTTAAGAATAATTTTATAATTGAAGGAGAAAAATTAAAAAATGTTCCCAAGGAATATGACAAAGATTATAAATTTTCAGAATATTTGAAAAATAAATCATGGTATATAGAATATCACATTGACGATAGTCTTTTTTTAAAACCGGAAATATTTATAAATAAATGTATAGAAATATTTAAAAACATAAAACCGTTTAATGATTATATAAATAAAGCATTAAAAGATTTTAAAATGCCGGAAAGAAAATAATAGGGTAATAGGGTATTGGGTAATAGGGTATTGGGTATTGGGTAGTAGATTTCTGGTAAAACCCAGACCCCCTATCCGAAGCAAAGGTTTAGAAGAGTTGGGTATGATACAGGATTACTGATAAAACCAAAACCCTATTACCCCGAAGCAAGGGTAGTAGGGTCTTGGATATAGGGTAGTAACTTTCTGATAAAAGCTAAACCCTCTACCCCTGACCCAATTACCCTACTTAGACCCTATTCCGCTGTCGTCTGTTACAGATAGTTCGTTCGCAATTGTTTTTCTCTCTTAAAACGGGCGATGGCAAGTTCAATAAGACGGGTAATAAGATCCGTATAAGAAATCCCGAAGGCATCAAAGAGTTTGGGGTACATACTTATTTTAGTAAAGCCCGGTATTGTGTTTATCTCGTTTACATAGAGCAAACCGTTTTTTCCGAGAAAAAAGTCCACGCGGGCCAGCCCTTCGCAGCAGAGGGCCTTGAATGTTTTTAGCGCAAGGAACTGTACTTTTTTTATCATTTCCGGCGAAATTTGTGCGGGAATTTCTGCTACGGCACCGCTTCCGTCAATATACTTTGCGTTGTAAGAATAAAATTCATGGGCCGGTTTTATTTCGCCGGGAAGAGAGGCAAAAGGGTCTTCGTTTCCCAGAACAGCGCACTCAAGTTCACGTCCGACGATTTCTTCTTCAAAGACAATTTTTGTATCATAGCAAAACGCATCTTTAACAAACAGGTGGTATTCATCTTCATTATGAATTTTATGAACGCCGATTGAAGAGCCCATATTTGCCGGCTTTACAAAAAGCGGTAAGCCAAGTTCCGCTACAACCTTATCGTAAGAAAGCATTTCTTCATAATCATGAAGAACGATGAACTTGCCTATAGGGATTCCCTCGGAACGCAAAAGACGCTTCATGACATCCTTATCCATGCCAAGCGCGGAACCGAGTACACTTGAGCCGACAAACGGAATATCAGCAAGTTTTAAAAGCCCCTGCACGGTGCCGTCTTCTCCAAAAGGCCCGTGCAGAATCGGGAACACAACATCAAGGGTAAAATCGCTTTCCCTTTGGTCGATATTCGAGATAAAACCGCCTGACTGCGGGACAATGGCAACAGGAGAGCCTTGAGGATTTAATGCGATATTTTTGGGATCCGCACTGTTCAAAAGGAAGTGTTCGGCCTGCTCAAAGAGCCATTTACCGTGTTTGTCAATACCGATTAAAACAGGCTCGAATTTATTTCGGTCAATTGCGTCAAAAATATTTTTTGCCGATTGAAGGGAAACCTCGTGTTCCGCAGAACGCCCGCCGAACAGAATACCAACTTTTAATTTTGCCATATTTTATACTATACTAAAAACAGCGCTGTATTGAAAGCGGGTAATTCTTCAGCGGGGAGGGGAATAATATGAATAAATTATTATGGCCGGTATTTGGAACAAGTTTTATTTTTCTTATGACCTGTCTTGGCTCTTCTGTTGTATTCTTTTTTCGGGATAAAACAAATAAAAGCGTACAGACAGTCTTCCTTGGTTTTGCGGCAGGTATTATGATTGCCGCATCTGTATTTGGACTGCTCGTTCCCGCGATAGAAGAATCCGAGGCTTCCGGTTTTATCGGCTGGGTTCCCGCCGCAGCCGGTTTTCTTATTGGGGTGCTTTTTCTTTTCGCTTTGGATAAAATCATCCCTCATTTACACCCGGAAAGCGGCGTACGGGAAGGACTCTCATCCTCAATGAAGCGGACGACACTTCTGGTTTCAGCGGTAACGCTGCATAATATCCCCGAAGGTATGGCGGTAGGCTTGTCTTTCGCGCTTGCCGCATCACATTCCGATGATCCTATGATGTACAGTTCCGCAGTTGCCTTAGCCTTGGGTATCGGGATACAGAATTTTCCCGAAGGTGCCGCTGTTTCGCTGCCGCTTAGACGGGAAGGGTTTTCGACCGGAAAATCATTTCTTGTCGGCTGCCTTTCGGGCGCAACAGAACCTTTATTCGGGCTTCTCATCCTGCTGATTTCCGGTGTTATCGGACCGTTTATGCCTTGGCTTTTGGCGTTTTCAGCAGGGGCGATGTTGTATGTGGTGGTGGAGGAGTTAATTCCGGAAGCGCATTTAGACGAACATTCACATTTTGGGACAATGTCGGTTATGGCCGGATTTATTATTATGATGATATTAGATGTTGCGCTCGGTTGATCGATAACGATAATGATCTGTTATTCTATAATATTGTATACGTGTATTATGTCCCGTACAGCAGGAGAGTATAGTTCTTATCAATAGCTACTACCCTAAACCCTTTACCCAAATTTTAATATGTCCCCTCGTCCATTGCCTTAAACTCTTCGCGTACCCGGTTCAGACGTGCAAGTTCGCGTGTAAGCGTTTTTTCATAATCAAGCTCGCCGTTTTCAATACGATATGCTTCGTCTTCCCAATATTGGATACGCGGCAGCCGAATAAAATAAAAATGTTTTTCTTGGGCCTTCTCTGACCATGCTTTTGCGTCTTTCCAGTAATACAAGGCGCTTCGGTAACAGCTTTCCGCTGTATTCAAACTGTCAATATTTTCTTCTTTCCACGGCGCATTATAAAAATAGGCATTACGTTTATTCCACTTGTTTCCCAAAAAAATATACTGTTCTATCAATTTTAAATTGACATGCATCATAAAAAGATAGCGGTATTTTTCCCACTGTACCTTATTTTCGATCAATGCCATTGCATACAGGGGATTCGCGAAATCAGCGGCAAGCGCTTTTTCAAGCCAGTAAATATTTTCCATCGTGTCATCAGGATATTGAATTAAATGCAGATGATAGAGTTTATAGTATTGTTCTTTATACTGAACAGGATACGCAGACGTGCTTTCCACAAGCATTGTAAAGTATATTAGTATAAGTAAAAACGAAAGGATTCTCATTCTTTTTGATACAAGATATCTTGTTATACGATTTACGCGATACAACATAAAGCAGCCCCTGCGCTTGTTTTGGGGTAACTCTTCTTCGTGGGTGGTTTTTTGCGCCATACTGCCTGCAACGTATCACCGCCCCGCCCAACAAGACTTCTTGGCGGTGCACTGCCCACGAGTCAAACTTAGCTACCCCTTCTAAACATCGTCATTTTTTGGACGGAGCTCCAGACTTTTTTGGCCAATTCCTCAACCGGCGCGTCTGCATTGATTAGCTCAACGATACTGCCATTTTGAACACATTGGGGGAGGAGCTTTTTGTAAGACTCACGGACTTTAATTTGAAAATCAATATATTCATAGATTTCTTTTTTTTTACCCCTGCTCTCGATACGCTTAAAAGCAATTTCCGGATCAATATCAAAGAAAAGGAGAAGTTCCGGTGCCGGAAAATCTTTATTAAGGCGCTCCGGCAGCTCATCGCCGCACACAAGTCCCTGATAAGCCAATGATGAAAGCACATAGCGGTCGCAAATCGTAATTTCACCGCGCTTACAGCGTTCCAAAATGCCGTTTTTACCAAAAATATGTTCGTTTCTATCCGCTGCAAAAAGGTAGGCCATTGTTTCCCCGGTAAATTGGCGGGAATTCGAGAGGGCAGATCGTAAAAGTTTCCCTATCGCGCCATCCGTAGGCTCAAAAGTATCAAAAACAGTACCTGCCCGCCCGCCGACACCCTCGTTTTCAAGCCTCATGCGTAAAATTTCCCTCTGTGTTGTGGTTCCTGCGCCATCACATCCCTCAAACACAGCAAAATTTTGTAATATCATACGTGAAATTTAATCATATTATGAGTGTTGGGTCTAGCGTTTCTCAAATTTAATATGTTATCAGCAATCTTCTATCCCATACCCCTTATTAGGGTCTAAATAGGGTAAAGGGTTATGGGTTTAGGGTATAGTTCTTATCAGGAAGTCTGTACCCTTATTAGGGTCATGGGGTTCAGGGTAGAGGGTCTGGGTTTTACCAGACATCCCCTACCCTGTCTTAGGGTTTTGGGTAATAGGGTACAGGGTATAGATTTTATCAGAAAGCCCCTAGCCCAAACCCCATACTCTACTTAGCGATTCTCCCTGCGGAACTCAGCGGCACACCACCCGGAACCCTATAGTGTTGCTGTCCGATCTGTCGACGTAGAAGCTGCTACGATTGGACACCGGACAGTTCACCATCCCACTGTTCCAACTCCCGCCCCGTATCACACGGTACGTACCCGAATAAATCTCAAAACACCACTCCCACACATTACCGCTCATGTCCCGTACGCCCACACTATTCGCCACCTTCTGCCCTACAGAATGTGCCATGCTCCCTGAATTAACACTGTACCACGCAACATCCTCTAGCGTGTTACTCCCCGCATAGGTATATGCCCAAGGGCCACTGCTGCCCGGTACCCCTCCCCTCGCCGCATATTCCCATTCTACCTCTGTTGGTAACCTATACCCGTCATGATCCCCTATCACCGGCCCATCTATTTGATCCTCTACCTTTTGTATCGAATCTCTTAATATATCTCCATCACCATTCCTGTACACCGCTTCCTCCCCTCTTATCTCGCTATACGCATTACACCATACCACCGCATCCCGCCAGCTTACCCCCGTTACCGGCTGATCCTTGTTCGCTATAACAGGAATCCCTGCCGTTCCGCTGCTCCCCGCTTGCCCCTTACTCGCAAACTTATACCCGTGCGCTTCTCCCCATTCCCTCACTATATACCATAACTCATACCGTACTTCCGTCCTGCCTATCTTAAAAGCAGATACATATATAGGATCCCCTACTGGAATTGAACGACTCCAGTTATTGCCGTTCACTATTGTGCCCCCGGGTATATACATATACTTATCCACTGTCGGCAGATTTACTAGTACCGTTACCTCGCAGTTATATGTCGCTACCGGATTACTTGTCGATGTTGCCGTTATCGTTGTACTCCCCGCTTTCAGCGCCCTTACCATGCCATTCTCCACGCTCACCACACTCTCGGTGCTTGAACTCCACTCTACCCCCTTATCCGTTGCATTTGCCGGTATCACTGTCGCGATAAGCGTTACCGGGTATCCCCCCACTTGCAGTACCAAACTGGGTGCACTCAGTGTTAGCTCTGTTACCGGCACCTTTGAGCCTTTGGGAACTACAGTTATTGTACAAACCGCTTCCTTCCCACCGTTCGCCGGCTTTACCTTTATTTTCGCAATCCCTTCGGCAAGCAATGTTACCGTGGCTCCGTTTGCTGTCCCTACGACATCCACTATGCCGGAAGGGCTGGATGTCCATTCCACGTCTTTATTCG
>JAITXS010000055.1 GCA_031284645.1 Spirochaetaceae bacterium
TTATTTACATGCGGCGATGGTGGAATTGGTAGACACGCCAGCTTGAGGTGCTGGTTCCGCGAGGAATGGAAGTTCAAGTCTTCTTCGCCGCAAAATCATATAATTTATATGATGTATAGCCTTAAAGAAAAGGGTAGACTGCCTGAAAGCAAGGCATAATCACACGAAGGCCCAAAAACGTATCAGGGTGTTGCAAAACCGATATCTTTTGGTTTTAAGCGTGGGTGCAGCCCGTTTGTTTTTCCAGAAAAAACGAAATCCGTTATTTTCTACTATAAGAACTGATTGCTTGTTACCTATGTTGATGATGAATTATAGGAGCGTATAAGCGGTATAGTGACTTCTGCCTGTAATGATTTATCAGGAATCCCCTATTCGATGTATAATTCCGTGCCTAAAAAAATCCGTTGTTCTGAATGATGATCTTGCAACCATAAGATTTGCCATGTTGACATAAATCCCCGTTTATTGAACCATAAAAGGTATGAAAACAAAGAGAGAAGGCGGCGCTTTTAAGATCGCCATCTCCGGTAAAAGCGGCTGCGGAAACACAACGGTAAGTCGGCTTGTCGCGGAAACACTCGGATATCCTTTTATCAATTTTACCTTTCGTACACTTGCTGAAGAAAACGAAATAAGCCTGGAAGAGATACTTCCTTTAGCGGAGCTGGATGATAAATGGGATAGAGAAGTTGATCGGCGGCAGATTGACCTTGCCAAGGGACACATCAATGGCTGTGTCCTCGGGTCACGGCTTGCGATCTGGCTATTGGAAGACGCTGATCTTAAAGTTTACCTGCAAGCGGACAGCACTATCAGGACACAGCGTATCATGCAGCGTGAAGACGGCGATTTTGAGCTTGTTCGGAACTTTACGCTTATGCGGGACAGAGCGGACAGAGAGCGCTACCTCCGTCTCTACAATATCGACAATGACGATTATTCTTTTGCGGATCTCATTATCAATGCAGGAAAATTCAATGCAGAACAAATCGCGCAGATTATTGTTGCGGCTTTGTGACCTAGGGTTGATAGCTTATCCGGGCCTCTGCGGATTATAATAAAAAGGATAATCATAAAAATAATTGCGGGATAGAGAACTTTGCATAAAAAAAATACTATTGACATTGAAATGTTTGACACAACATTGCGGGACGGTGCGCAGGGTGCGGGAATTAGTTTTTCCGTGCAGGATAAACTTGCGATTATCGGGACACTTGATGAGTTAGGTCTTTCGTGGATAGAGGCGGGGAATCCGGGAAGCAATCCCAAAGACAGCGATTTTTTCCGTTCCGCAAAAAAAATAAAACTCCGTCATGCGGTACTTTGCGCTTTCGGTTCCACACGAAAAAAAAACCTTTCGGTAAAAGACGATGCTCAAATCGCAAGCCTCCTTTCTGCTGAAACCGAAACCATTACCCTTTTCGGAAAATCATCCGCGCTCCATGTAAAAGACGTATTAAAGGCAAGTCTTGAGGAAAACCTCGATATGATAGCCGAAACAATATCCTTCCTCCGCGCTGAAGGCAGAAATGTCATTTATGATGCAGAACATTTTTTTGACGGTTGGAAATTGAACGGTGAATACGCCCTTAAAACACTCAGAACAGCCTTTTTTGCAGGCGCACAGCGTATCATCCTGTGTGACACAAACGGCGGCTCTTTCCCCAACACAATCAGAGAAGGCTTTGCAGCGGTAAACGATATGTTCGAAGCCGAAATTCAATCAGGAGGGGGGAAGCCTCCCCCCTCGCTCCGTGCCTCCGTCACTACGCTGCCCCCCTCTCCTGGGGGCTCTGCCCCCAAACCCCCAAACAGACCAATTCTTGGTATCCATGCACATAACGATATGGGATTGGCTCTTGCCTGTTCCCTTACCGCGCTGGAAGCAGGCTGTACCCATGTTCAGGGAACTTTACTCGGGTTTGGGGAGCGCTGCGGCAATACCCCGCTGGCAGCGTTAATTCCAAGCATTGAATTAAAACTCGGGCAGCGCTGCCTGCCGGAGGGACGACTTGAGCGTTTATCCGAATTAAGCAGGCGGGTTGCCGAAATTTCCAATATCAACGTGCAGGATCAGATGCCGTATATCGGGTCTCAGGCTTTTTCGCATAAAGCGGGAATGCACGCAGACGGCGTGTTGAAAGCAAGCGCTTCGTTTGAGCATATTTCTCCGGCGCTCGTGGGTAATGTCCGTCATTTTTTGATGAGCGAACAGGGCGGCAGAAGTGCGATTGTCGAGCGCTTACGTCTTATGGGAGAGAACGTTGACCGGGACTCACCGCTTATTAGCAAAATTTCACGGAAGCTCAAGGAACTAGAATCCGGGGGCTGGCAATTTGAGGGCGCGGACGCGAGTTTTGAGATTCTCGCGCGTAAAATGATAGGCTCGTTTAAAAGCCGCTTTTCCGTGCTTGCCTACCGCGCGGTCAGTGAACACCCCTCTGGTGAAAAGCTTGAATGTTGTTATGCTTGGGCAAAGGTACTTGTTGAGGGGCAAACTGAAATTGCCGCCGCCGAGGGCGACGGCCCGGTGAACGCGATGGACGGTGCCCTGCGCCGTGCCCTTTCCCGCTTCTTTCCGGTGTTAAAGGAAATCCGTCTTTCCGATTACAAAGTGCGTGTCATTGACGGTAATGATGCAACCGCCGCTCAGGTTCGGGTTTTAATTGAATCAAGTGATGGCGCGTCAATTTGGACAACAGTCGGTGTTTCAACGGATATTATTGAGGCAAGCTGCATTGCTCTTGTTGATGCAATCGAATATAAATTAAATAGATAAGGTATGTGTCCGCGTACAATGTACACGAAGGGGAGATTATGAGTAAAATTAATACGGCGTTTAAAAACGGAAAAGCGTTTATCACATTCCTTACCGGAGGCGATCCTTCAATTGAATGTAGCAAAGAATTTATTTTAGCTATGGAAAGATCCGGTGCCGATATCATTGAAATCGGTATTCCCTTTTCCGATCCGATAGCGGAAGGGGTGGTCATCCAAAACGCAAATATCCGTGCCTTGGAAAACGGCGCAACTCTTGAGAAAATTTTTTCTCTTGTGGAAGCTGTTCGTAAAGAAAGTCAAGTGCCGCTTGTTTTTTTAAGCTATTTAAATCCGATTTTGCACTATGGTTACAATGCATTTTTTTCAAGATGCAAAAATATCGGACTTGACGGTATTATCATACCCGACTTGCCGTTTGAGGAACACCTTGAAATCAGTGCCGAGGCAGACAGCAATGGCATTGATTTAATTTCCCTTATTGCACCGACATCGGAAGACCGTATCAAAAAAATCGCGGAAAACGGAAAGGGTTTTTTGTATATTGTTTCTTCACTTGGCGTTACCGGCATGAGGAGTGAGATAAAAACCGATTTAAAAAGTATTATTGACACAATCCGCGAATACAGGCCAAACATACCATGCGCGGTCGGTTTTGGGATAAACACGCCGGATCAGGCTGCGGCAATCGCAAAAGTTGCCGATGGTGTGATCGTGGGCAGTGCTATTGTCAAAATCATTGAAGCGCACGGCGAAAAAGCGGCTCCTTTTATTGTTGATTATGTTAAAAAAATGAAAGCCGCGATTAGCAGCTAAGGGCGAATATATGCTTCGAATTTCGCGCTCTCTCGAATTTCGCGCGTCTTGCACATAATTCCAAAGTACTATACCATTATACTTGATTTAAATCCATCTACTGATTTTTTAGGAGGATCATGATGAATACAGGGAAATCTTTAAAGAAGGCAGCGCTTGTTTCCGTTGGCTTATTGTTGGCGGGGAGCATGCTTGTGCT
>JAITXS010000065.1 GCA_031284645.1 Spirochaetaceae bacterium
TACCTCTTAATGATATTGAAAAGGACATTGTCTTATTGACTTTTAAAAAGAATAATGCACTTGCTGAAAACAATGTTAATTAAAAAATAAAGTGGAAATGTTATTAAAAGAATGATTAAGACAGGGGAGCTGCGACGGCGTTTTATGTCCGGGTTTGACGGCGTTTGACTTACCAGCTTGTCGTACTCGTCTTCTCTTGTAAAATCATCAAAATTTTCAAGCTCAAAGTTTGCCTCGCCAATATCATTATCTGTTTTTTTAAGGCTCGCTAATGACACTGAAAGGTGGGCGTGCCCGCCTTTTTTTTGATTGTCCAAATCCCGTGCATCGGCAGTGACAGCCCCGTTTTCGTCAATTGAGATAATCAGCTCAACTGAAGGATCGCCTTTTCTTCTTGATTTAATCTTATTCACGACAAGAGTGCCAATATATTGAGCATCGGACATCTCTTCTGTTGTATTACGATACAGATCAAGCTGCACACTGTGTTGACTGTCGTGAACTGTTGTTAAAACCAGTCGTTTCTTGGCCTTTATATTTTCAGCTAGAATAGGATAAAATCTTCCGTTTGCTGTTTTTATTCCGATACTGGACACCACGCGCATTACCCCTGCTGTTACGATAATGGCCCTGCCTGAATTTGTCAAGGCCAAAATCCTGAATTGTCAAAACAGGGAATAAACTGCAAAACTCTAGACACACAGTATTCGTTGTATCACAATAGTTTCAGAGGTAATTTTATGAAAAAGAATTTTAAAACGCTCGCGTGTATCGTAAGCGCACTTGCCGCATTACAGGCGATTTCCTGCCAAAAAAAAGACGGTGCAGTGGCCTCCGCTCAGCCGGTGACGATTATGGTTGCGGCTGCGGCAAGCCTTGAAAATGCCTATACAAAGACGCTTATTCCCCGTTTTAACGCAAAATATCCGAATATTATCATTGAGGGAACTTATGACAGTTCGGGAAAGCTGCAAACCCAAATTGAGCAAGGACTACAGGCTGATGTTTTTATGTCTGCGGCAAAAAAGCAAATGAATACTTTGGTCGAGAAAGGTTTTGTTTCAGCACAAAGCGTTATCCCGCTCCTTGAAAACAAACTTGTTTTAATAAAGAAAAAAGGAACAACAAGCGCGGCAAAGGATTTTGCTACTATTACTCAGGCAAAAAGCATTGCCATAGGAGACCCCGCGAGCGTCCCTGCCGGACAGTACGCCGAGGAAGCTTTTTCCGTTATCGGTAATTGGAAAGAGATATTTGCAAAAGCGAGCCTTGGGACAAATGTTACCGAGGTTCTCGGGTGGGTTGCCGCCGGAAGCGCTGAAGTCGGCGTGGTTTATGCTACCGATGCAGCTTCTCAGCCGGATGTTGAGGTAATTACCTTTTTACCCGAAGGCATTCTCTCGGCACCGGTCATTTACCCTGTCGCAGTGCTTGCAAAATCGGGGCACCCAAAAGAAGCGGCGATTTTTGTTGAGTATCTTGCCTCACCCGAAGGCCTCTCGATATTCAAGGAATACGGATTTTCCGAAAACAAAGGAAAATAAAACGGGACTATCGCGTAAAACGTCCGGTAAAACGCTGAACAGCGGATAAAACGATGAATATAGCGCCAATTATCATATCGCTTAAAACAGCGGCAACGGCAATCTTTGTAACGTTTTTTATAGGGCTTGCCGCTGCAAAAATAATTGCGGACATAAAAAACAAATATGCGGTAATGATACTTGACGGCCTTTTAACCTTGCCGCTGGTCTTGCCGCCGACCGTAGCCGGATTTTTTTTACTCTGCATCTTCGGAATCGAAGGGCCTGTCGGAAAATTCTTTATCGACTTTTTCGCGGTAAAAATCGCTTTTTCATGGTCCGCAACGGTTATTGCCGCCGTTGCAATCTCATTCCCCCTGATGTACCGTGCAGCCCGCGGCGCTTTGGAACAGATTGATCCTGTGCTGATATATGCCGGACGTACACTCGGAATGAGCGAATGGAAAATATTTATCAAAGTACGCTTGCCGCTTGCCTTGCCCGGCATCGCAGGCGGCGGCGTGCTTGCCTTTGCGCGGGGACTGGGCGAATTCGGAGCGACCGCAATGCTTGCCGGTAATATCGCAGGAAGAACACGCACGCTCCCCCTGGCTGTTTATTCCGCAGTTGCCGGAAGTGATTGGGAGACAGCCCGTGATTATGTTATCGTAATTGTACTGTTTAGTTTTATCGTTGTCGCGTTGATTAATTATTTTTCCGGCAATTCCCGCCGAATCTGAAAACAAAAAACAGCTAAAATGGGGAAGCATTAAAATAAAGTGAGTTTAACTGTCCGCATAAAAAAGAAACTTTCAAACGATTTTGTCCTCGATATTGAATTTGAAACACACAACAATATCTGTCTGGGCATACTCGGCGCATCCGGTGCCGGTAAAAGCATGATATTAAAATGCATAGCAGGCATTGAAAAACCGGACGAAGGTTTTATTTCATTGGACGGAACAGCCCTCTTTGACAGTAAAAAAAACATAAATAAACAAGCGCGGGAACGAAAAGTCGGCTACCTCTTTCAGAACTACGCCCTTTTCCCCCGAATGAACGCCCTTGAAAACATCATCGCACCCCTCAACGGCCCCAAAAAAGAAAAACTCCTCCGCGCCTTTGCCTGGATTAACGCCTTGAACCTGAGCGGCCTTGAAAAACAAAACGCACGAAAACTCAGCGGCGGCGAACAACAGCGCGTTGCACTTGCCCGTATGTTAATCACCGAACCGCAGGCCGTGCTGCTCGACGAACCTTTTTCCGCACTCGACTCAAGCCTTCGGGAATACATGCAGTTCACCCTGCTTGGCCTGCTGCAAGGCAGCGCAAAGAACGCCCGTCAAAATCAGGAGGATAATCCTGTTTTTCATAAAGGGGGGAAGCCCCCCCCGCTCCGAAGTCCTCGGCTTCGCCTCCGGTCTTCTCCGCTGCCCCCCGCGTCCGATGGCAGGGAGCCCTACGGTGGTTTTCCGGCATCCCTCCATGAAACACAAAGAGATGCCGGAAACTTGTTTAACAACGCGATTCTTGTTACCCATTCACGGGATGAAGTGTACCGGCTTTGTCCTGAACTGGTGATACTCAAAAAAGGGAAAATCATGGCACAAGGAGAAACCCGGACAATTTTTGAAAAACCGCCTTCCCTAAGCTGCGCTTCTCTTACCGGATGCAAAAATATTTCAAAAATCACCCGCACAGGAGATAACGAAGTATTTGCGGTTGATTGGGGTATTACGCTTCGGACAAAAGAAAATATCCGTGATGATATAAGCCATATCGCTATCCACGCCCATCATCTTGTGCCCCTTTGGAACGGGGAGAAAAAAGACTGCAACGAAATTCAGAGGGGCTCTTACCAAAAATCCTTAAGTCCCTTTGAGGAGCTTATTATTTTTTCTCCTGCCGGCGCAGAAAAGCGGCAAGAAGGGCGGAGCATTATATGGCGGAAAACGCAGGGTTCCGGCGGGGGCGAGATCCCCGCAATCCCCGAGCGATTTTTTCTCCCGCCGGAATTACTCCTGCCCCTTCGACAAGAGTAAGACGGCGAAGCGTATAGGGTTATGGCTCGCAGGATTTCTTGTCATTTCAAAACCCTATACCCCATTACCCAAGCCTCTCATCCGACCCCTTGATAAAAAATTATTTTTATGAGATACTAAAGCCATGAGGAAAATCTACAAACTGTCGCCGGTAATTTACCGCACGACCGTGACCCAATACCCAATACCCAATACCCAATACCCAATACCCAATACCCAATACCCAATACCCAATGTAATTATTTAAGTCCAAAAAACTTTGTCAAGCCCCTCGCGGGGAAAACCAGTAAT
>JAITXS010000113.1 GCA_031284645.1 Spirochaetaceae bacterium
AAAGGAAATTATGTTTTTCACCGGACATGGGGTGTCGGGCGGATTCGCAGTGTTTCCGGCGATGATATTGCCATTGACTTCGCGAAAAAACGCGGACACGAAATGTCTCTTAAAATGGCAGTTAGCGCCCTTCAAACGCTTTCAAAAGACCATATATGGGCGCTCAAGGCGCGGAAGTCCAAAGAAGAGCTTCATACTAAAATAAAAGAAAACGCCGCATGGGCCCTTAAAATTCTTATAAAAAGTTTCGATAATCACTGTTCGCTTAAACAGATAAAAGCAGAGCTTGTTCCCAGTGTGCTTACAACAGGTGAGTGGTCTGCGTGGAGTACCAAAGCAAAGGATGTGCTCCAGCACGATCCTTTATTCGGTGTTGACCCCGATAATATAGATGTCTATACGGTTCGTGAGCGGGCAATTTCGATAGAAGAAAAACTCTACAATGAATTTAAAGCGGAGAGAAAATTTTTTAATCGTGTTGATATACTACGGAAATTTATCCGTTATACCGAGATTGACGATGATTCCGAATTCTTAAATGAAATGATTGATTATTTTACCGCATTCCTTAAAGCAACAAATCAGGAGAACAAGGCTTATCTTGTTGCTTCATATTTAATTATTAAAAACCTTGCGAAAGAAAAACGTCATCTTACCAGCGACTTGCAGCTTAACTTTAATTCTATCTTTGATTCTATTGAGAAGTTGACAAGCGTTTACGGAGAACTCAAATATAAAGAGAAAGATGATGAAAAAGATGAACAGGGATTATATAACCTGCAACGCGATTTCCTGCAACAGATAAAAATCTGTATCCCTGAGTGGCAGGAAGCCTATGTTAAACTTTTCCCGAAAGCGCTTGACGAGTCTATACTGCACAGTCTTAAAGATGCAGGGCAGGAAGAAAAAATTGTTTCCATGATTCGGAATTGTTTTGAAAATTACAAAGAAAACCGCAGCGCGGTTGTCTGGTTCTACAATAATTATACGGAGAGCCCGTTTTACAAGAGGGCGGGTATCCCTGCCGAAAAAGAGATTATCACGCTTATCCATATACTGGATATTACGTTCCGTGAGATTGATAGTCATAAAAATACCTCGGAAAATAAAAAGATAAACAAACAGGCTTTAAGTATTCTTTTTGATAAAAATTTGCTTGCCGATTACCTTAAAGACGCGGAGCGGGATCATTCCGAACGGATTTATACTCTTATTCAAGATGTCAAAGATCTTGATCCGGCGGAAAAACAAAAATTACAGAACATCATTAAAGCAAAATTCAGTGACTTTAAATTTGCCGGTGAAACCGAAAAAAAAGCAGTCTCCCGTATACTGCTTGTTACCGCAGGAAAATATACAGAGAAACAAAAACAGCTTGCCCATATTATGGAAGTGGAGGTTCCGGCAAATTCAAAAGAAATTGCCTTTGCTCTTTCACTGGGGGATCTCCGCGAAAATGCGGAATACAAGGCGGCAAAAGAAAAGCAGGAACTCCTTAATTCCACAACCGCGAAATTGAAAGGCGAGATTGAGCGGGCTCAGATATTTGATCCGGCCACGATTGATACAGGGCATGTGTCTTTTGGAACAACAGTAACCTTGTACAACGAAACACGCGGGGAAAATGAAGTCTATACGATATTAGGGCCTTGGGAATCTGATCCGGACAACAAGATTATTTCTTATCTTTCACCACTTGGCGAAGCGCTTATCAACAGGCGTGTCCATGACAAGGTTGATTTTACAATGGGACAAAACATCAGCCTTTTTGAGATACAGGACATTAGCGCAGCACAGATTTAAGCGAGATCAGTTGTGGGGACGAGCTTTATTCGGTTTTTTGAGGCTTCGTTTCCCCGCCCTGAAATTTTTCCAACACTTCTTTTGCTTTGCGTGCAAGTCCTGAATTCTGATCATCGGCAAGTTTTTCAACTTCGGGAATAAATGATCTAAACAGATTATTGCCGGTTAATTCCAGGCCAAAAGCCTTGTCGCTCGCGTCTTTTGAGGCAAAGAGCTGGCTGGTAAACGCTTGGAGTTTCTCTGATTTTGCCTTTGATAAAGCGCCAAGCAGGCCGTTGTAGAGTTGCTTTTGATTTAAACGTTTTGACTCGTCAATCTTTTCGATAATCGTTGCAACATAATTATCCCCATTTATTTTTACCAGCATTTCAGCACTGAGAATACGATTTTTATCGGAGGTTTTTTTGTCTTTAAAAACAGCTTCTAAAATATCCGCAGAGCTGTTCCCTATGGCGCCGAGCGCTTTAATTGCCTCTTCTTTAACGACTTGAACTTCATCATTTTCCACACGGAACTTGAGGTATGGCAGGGCTTCTTCTGATTTCTTTGCGCCCGCCGCCTTGATCGCCGCGATACGTGTTTTGTAGTATGAATCGCGGAACGCATCAATGACTGCCTTATCCGCACTTGGCCCTGAAAAATTGCCGAGAGCTTCTACTGCCGATGATCTGATAGCAGGGTCTTTTGATTCTACTTGGGCAATGATGACCTCAAGCGCCGATTCATCTTTTATCAGCGCAAGTGACAAGAGAGCGGCTGTCGTTAATCCGACTCTCGGATTTTCATTTACGATATCAATAAGAAACGGGGCAGCCTGTTTTGAGGCTGTTTCCCCAAGGGCCGTGACAAGCTCCCGTTGAGCATCATCGCTGAGTGTTTTTGTCTGATAATAATTAATAAGATACTCCGCCGCACTGTCGGCGCTTTGTTCTCCCACAGCCCTGCCGATTGCTTTTATCGTATCTACGACATAAGACTCTTCACCTGCTTCCAAAACCGCGCGTAAATTATTTTGCCCGTTTTCATATTTTACTTTGCCCAGATAATTGATAGCAGCGCGCACGTTTGCGCTTTCCATTGTATCGCGGTTTTCGATTAAGTAAATCGCCTCGTTTTCCAAACCGCTTTTTCCCCGTTCGCTAAAAAACGTGATAACTGCGGATTTTATCTGCGGGTTTTTGGTCTGAGAAACAAGTTCGGCAAGTTCCGCGTCAAGATATTCCGCTTTGGTTTTTTTAAGTGTTTGTATCAAGACGGCAATTTCACTGTCCGTACCGTATCGCAGGGTCTCGCGCTGTACATTTTCATTGTCCGTTGGCGCATCTTTCTCTTGGGCAAACACGGTAAAAAAGTTGAATAACAAACAATATATAATAAATACTTTTTTCATCTTTACGTTTAAAGCTTCGGATTTAAGAGCGCTAGAGCCTGACAATTTTAGATCTTGTTAAAATTTCCGCTCCGTCATCGGTGATCAGTATATCGTTTTCAAAACGGCAGCCGCCGGCCGCCGGATCATAGAGTCCGGGTTCTATCGTAAAAATCATGTTGCGCTCTATTTTGCCCTTATTGTCGGCTCCCCGGCGGAGATAGGGCGCTTCGTGTACATCAAGTCCGATACCATGCCCCAGCCCGTGCGGCATAAAGCATTTTTCTTTTTTGAAAAAATCATCAATCACAAGAGCTATATCCCTGCTTGGGATACTTGCATCTTCTTTTTTGCTCTTAAAAGGTCCGGCTACCGTATTGTACGCTAAATCAAAAGCCTTTTCAATGAGAAGTATCTGCCTTTCCTGCGCTTTAGTCAAAGCACGGGCAAAGGTCATGGTTACATCACTTGAATAGCCCTGCCAGACAATCCCGAAATCAAGGATGGAAAGCCCTTTTTCCGCAAAAGGCGCGGCGGTGTACGGCGGGAAACAGTGTATTCCGAAACTCCGTGAAGGCCCGGCGGCAAGTGTTGAAAAACCTGTGCCTTCACAGCCGCGTTTTCGGCACTCAGCCTCGATAAAAAGCGCAACATCAGTTTCGGTTTTAAGCGTTTTATCGACCACATTTTTTTCAATAAGATCAATGATTTCGTTCGTTTTCTCCGAGCATATACGATAAATATGAATCTCATCACTGTCTTTTATTGAACGCAGCCGCTCAATCTCGCTTTTCGCGCCCTCATCGCGGCATATAATATCGTAATCCGAAAGATTTTCAACATATTTTAGAAACGAAGGATACGATGTTTGTGCGGGAACTTCTATTCTGCTGCCATAAGGCGTTTTAAAATAGGCAGCTGCGGCTTTTGCTGCAACATAAGGATTCAGTTCGAATTTAGTGTAAGGCAAAATATCATCGACATCTGCGTAGACATTCGCCATATTCACATCCCAAGGAACGAGCAGGGATTTTCGCGCAAGTGAGAGGAAAAGGAGCGCATCCCCGGGCTGTCCGGTTAAATAGCGTACGGCTTTATCCCGATGATCTTCCGCATCTTCCAAAAGTAGAAGATTAATCCCTTCTTCCGCCATCCAATCGTATAATTTTTCTCTTCGTTCAATAAAGCCCATACATAAACCCCATATATTCTTCCGTGTTTAAGATAATTTCCCAAATTTAGAGTTCTTTTTTAGAATTGCCCGAAAAACAAGGCCGGAAAAATTGTGTTACTTGTTTCCCATCTTCAAAAAGATACCGCAAATAGAGTTTGTTTGCAAGTTTAAACCCTGTATGTTGCGCGTGTATCTCAATCTCCGCAGACAAACGTATAATTTCATTCTTTGAAAGCCGCTTCCGCTCCTGCCTGAAAAAATATATCCCTTGGGGAAGTTCTATTTCAGGATGGGTTTCAGCGTCAAAAAGCTCAAAGCCTGCTTCGATAAGACGCAGCCCCTCTTCGCCTGTTTCTCCTGCCTCTCCCTGTTCAAAACAAAAGAGGAACTCTCCTTTGTCCTCCCCTCTATCAAAGGGATCAAGATCATTGTTTTTTACATAGTTTATGGCCTGGTATAATTCAAGATACGAAATCTGCGGCATGGCGGACAATTCTCCTTTTGATCATGATGTTAGCGAATTAAAAAATATGATACAATGAGTCAATATTATCATTCTGAGGTTGTTATGAATCCAGCATTGGAAAATCTTGAAAAAAGAGGTTTTATCTCGCAGTGTACCGATATGGACGGACTTTCCCGCTTAATGGACGCAGGGCCGGTAACGTTTTATGTGGGCTGTGATCCGACAGGAAAGAGTCTGCATATCGGGCACATGGTGCCTTTTTTTGCTTTTCGCCATCTCCGCGCCGCGGGACACCGAGGTATTGCTTTGGTAGGCGGCGGAACTGCCCGCATAGGCGATCCGTCCGGCAAGTCGGAGATGCGGAAGATGCTTAATTACGATGAACTTGACGCAAACGCCGAAGCCATCAAAGCCCAGCTTGGGCGATTTCTCGGCGATTTCGACGACCGGACAGCAATCTGCACAAATAACAAGGACTGGCTTGCAAATCTCAACTACATAGACTTTCTCCGTGAAATCGGGTCTCACTTCTCGGTAAACCGGATGTTGAGCTTTGAGGCTTATAAAAAACGGATGGAAAGTGGGCTTTCATTTATTGAATTTAACTATCAGCTCTTGCAAAGCTACGATTTTCTCCAGTTATACCGGCGTTATGGTTGTCTTCTGCAAATCGGCGGCGATGATCAATGGGGCAATATAGTTGCCGGTATGGAGCTTATCCGCCGCATGGAAGGGGAGGGGCGTTCTGCGGGTTCTGCGGAGCTTTGCGGCAAAAGCGGGGCAGAAGGCGGAACCGCGATAGGCAAAGCCTGTTTCGGGCTTACCTTCCCGTTGGTTACCACAAGCAATGGGAACAAAATGGGAAAAACGGAAAAAGGGGCTATTTTCCTTGATCCTAATCTGACCAGTCCGTATGAATTTTTCCAGTATTGGCGCAATGTTTCCGATGCCGATATTAAACGATTCCTTTTGATGTTCACGTTTCTTCCTGTCACCGAATGTGAGGCTCTTTGCGCCGAAGGGAAAAATCCAAACGAGGCAAAAGAAAGGCTTGCATGGGAACTCTGCGCCCTGATTCACGGTAAGGGCGAGGCGGACAAAGCCCTTGCCGGCGCAAAAGCGGCTTTTGGCTTAAGCGATGCGGGGCAGCGGGATTCGATACCTTCAAAAAAACTCTCCCGCGTAAAACTTGAGGCAAAGTATAATATTGTCGATCTGTTCAGTGATGCGGCTCTGTGCCCCACAAAAAGCGAGGCGCGGCGTCTTATTCAACAGGGCGGGGCCGCGTTTTTAAAAGACGGGGAACTCCTTACGATAAAAGACATTGCAGCTTTTATCGGAGTGGAAAATCTTGATGAACAAGGTGCGCTTCTTCTTCGCGCCGGAAAAAAACGCTTTTGCAGGGTAGTGTTCGAGTAACTGAGCTTGCAACGATATCTATCTTAGGGTAAAGGGTCTAAATAGGGTAATTGGGTAGAGGGTAGTAGGGTATAGGTTTTAGTAGAAAGCCTGTACCGTCCCGAAGCCCTTAGCTCTTTGCTTCGGGGTGGAGGGTATGGGGTACAGGTTTTAGTAGAACGCCTGTAGCCGAAGCAGGGTGAAAAAATCGGGGGTAGGGTGGTAACTATCTGATGTTACTATACCCTCTACCCAAAACCCTACTACCCTATTTTACCCTTTCAATCTGTTTATCGTATCTTTGTCCAAACCGGTAATGGTTTCAATCATTTCTACGTTCAATCCGGCGTACAGGGCCTTCCGCGCTATATCTACCTTGCCAATTTGTATACCGCGCTGCTCGCCCTGCTCCAGTGCGGTATTGAGTCCGGTTGTGATATCCGACTTTGCCATAGCCCGCATATAGTAGAAATCCAGGGCATCCTTGTCCTGTAAAAGAAATCCCAACTTGTCCGCCGTCTTCTGTATCTCGCTATCCATCTGTACTATCTCCTCTATGACATCTTGTGCTGTCGTTTCATCCAGAAATGATACCCAGCGCTCCAACAGATTATTCTTTATGTCTTTCTCTTTCTGTCTGCGGAATTTTACCATGTTAATAAAATGTATCTCAAGTGCCCCAGTTAACACATACTCCTTCTCCTTGTCCTCCCGCAAGTGAAAACTCGTGTGAAACGCTTCCAGAGGTATATAATC
>JAITXS010000071.1 GCA_031284645.1 Spirochaetaceae bacterium
AGGATTGATCAAATTGATACAGTCTGTATCAATTTCAAGGCAGAAAACCATGTTTCTTCTTTTTAGACGTATCAAAATGACACAATGTGTTCCACAAAAATAAATTGCTGGGTCAGAAAAACACATAGCTAAGTATATTATATAGTTTGGGGGCATAAAAACTGCCGTGCCTCTTCGTGTTTTTATGTATCAATTTATTATATAATATAAAATTATGAATCATTTTCTATAAATATCGCAATTTTGATTGTACTTGGCATAAAATCTGCTATATAATTCATAAGACTCTTTGAGTCAAAATAAAAAAATCATTATTAAAAGTTTGGAGGCTATTATGAAATCAGGAACAATGTACTATCCCGTTGACAGTGTAAAAACCCTTGTCGACATTGACCGCTTGGTTGACTCGTTTTTTGGAACCAATCAAAGATTGAACCGTGAGAATACGGTTTTAGGTCATTTCCCTCTTGTTGATATCTGTGAAAAAAGCGATTCCTATGTTCTGGAAGCGGAACTTCCCGGTTATAATGAGAATGATGTCGAAGTCAACCTAAACGGTGGAACTTTAACCATTGAGTCAAAAAAGGACGAGTCTCTGGAAAAACAAGATGAGGCCGGAAATTATGTTGTCAAAGAACGCCGTATTCAGAATTTTACCCGAAGTTTTAAGCTTCCCGAGAACGCCGATCCTTCTTCTATTGAGGCGGATTTTAAAGACGGTCTTCTCTGCTTGACTATCAAAAAGAGAACCGAGGCACAAAAGAAAATTATTGAATTTAAGAAAAAATCCGAATAAGAGTCTTCTCCCGCGGTGAGCCGTGGGAGAAGGGCACGCAACACAAGGATCTTATGTTAAAAAGACGGAGTCTTTGTGCGGGCAGAACAAAATAATTTAAAAATAATTTAAAAAAAACAGACCAAAACATTTCAAAATAAAAAGTGTCGGGCTGCTCAAAAGTATTTGGGCAGCCCTTTTTTAACGGACAGGCTTAAGTCCGCTCTTATTGCAGCGCACGTATTTTTTGCTGCGGCGGGAATCACTCAACAATCAAACTGAGGGGGAGCGGAGCTTCGCTGAATTCTGTCATGCCGTTTGTGCCAAGACGGACTCTGGTTAAAAATATTTCAGGGGTCTTGTTTTTATTCCGCTCGACTTTGTATGTTTGCCGGCTTACCCTGTTATTACCCGCATAAGAAGATGTAGATTCGTTCTCGCTTCTGTTTTCAGCCAGGGTCTGCCCCGAGCGAATTTCAAGATTTTCATCAGGGACAAATTCAAGCAGCTCTGTTCCCTCAAGCATAAAAAACGAATATTTGCCGTTTCGATAAGTTCCGTTTAATTCGATTTTGTAGACACCGTCCGGTGAAAAAAGAATTTTCCCTATGGGGCTGTTATACGCTTCATCAGCGTACGGAGAGACGGATACGATGCTCGTTTTAGGGATGTGTATTGCTTTGCGGTAAGATCCGTCCCAGGGCGCGTTCATGACGATTCTCATTCGAACATCCTCACTGACTTTTATGCGGATGCTGTCAAGAGATTCTAATTCCAAATTGATTTTTCTGTTTAGTGTCGATACTGAAATATTTTGGCTGGATATATAGATCCCGTAACGGGTTGGGAAAGAGCTTTGCCATTCATACACTTGCTGTGTATCTTCGCTATAAAAAATAACTTCTCTGTTTGATGTATCAAAATAAATATACTGCTCGTTGTCTACTGTTCCTTCTCTGCTTACATGATACCATAAGCCGTCAATAAACTGTTCGAATTCATTTTTATCGCCGCTTAATAATTCACGGAGCCGTTTTGCCTCAATTTGAGCGCCCGGAATTTTTATCTCGCCGGTTTTTTTATAGCTGTCGTCTGCGGGATCGTAAGTGTATGTGTGTTCAATCTGATCCAGTGCATTACCGGAACGGAGATCCCGCCCCCTATCGATAATATTAAAACTAAAACCGCGTGCAAAACCAAGTTGATATGCCTGACTGCGTTCTGTTTCCAAAATAGAAATAACGCCGTCAATGTGTAAATCTGCAATCTTTTTATACGAAACGTTGTCGGGATCTTTCTGTTCAAGCTTAAACGCCGTTAATGTTTGTTCATCATATTGATCCATACCGGTTGCGATAAGCGTATTTGTATGGTCTCCGATTAAATCCATAGTAAATAAAGACAAACTGCCCTGTTTTGTTATTCTTGTTGAAGCACTCCAGAGTCTTTTGTACGTTTTTGTTGATTCAAGATAATCAATATAGGTAATATATATGGGATTGTTTTTTTCTAAAAGATTTCTATACGCGATAATTTGTTCGTCGGCACCGTCACCGTCAAAATCCTCGGAAAGCGCGGCAATTTGTATTTCTCCGTCTTCCAATTCTATCAGGGGTTTTAAACTATGTTCATAAACCATTCTTCCCAAATCGTCATTTGTTTGACTAAGCAAATTTTCCGATAAATTCGGCTCAAGGACTCTGCTCTGCCGCCATTCTTTTTTCGGAGGATGAAAAAAATCTTCCGGTAAAACAAAAAGAACCGCTATTAAAATAATCGTTATAAAAAAAGCAGCTAAAGAAATTATTTTTAGTCTCTTGTGTGTCAATATATTATCCTCCGGGCAATAAATTTCCTGCGGACTGCGGAAGTATCACTGCCTAGCCTATGGAAGTTCCTGTAAAAGCTTCACCGTTAATAATTTTTTTCAAATTTTGAAGATCGTGCCCTGCCGCGCAGATTACTTTTATATCATACAGTTCCGCATTGGCGCTTGCGATAGGATCAAACGGAACATTTTTCCCCGGCGTCCAGACATCTCCTACCATGACACGAAAATCCTTCCAGGAAATGGCGTCAATTGGTTTAGCGTTTATGTCTGTTTTTGGATCCGCAGTATACACTTTTTCAATGTTAGAAAGATTGATAACTGTTTTTGCGCTAAATAATTTGGCAAGAAGAACGGCATCATTATCAGAAGAAAAGCCCGGTTTCCAGCCTGCCGCGACAAGTATCCTGCCGGTGAAAACATCAACTTTAGTCGGATCAACCACAATATCATTGGGACAATGGCGTGAAAAAAGAGATTTTATCAGATATGCATTAAGCCTTGTTGCCATAATACCAAGCCAGTCGGCATTATCGTCCATATTAGATATGGGTAATTTTGCGGCACAAGTTACTTCGCGAAATGCCTTTTGATAAAGCCGCGCGGGAGCGCCGCCGCCGACAACAAAAATAAACTTGCGGCTTTGATCCTCAGCCAGCAGTTCTTCAATAAGAGATACGAACTGCGATAAATAGGGAACATCAATAGTATCGGGTGCCACAATAGAACCGCCTAAAGAGATAACGGTAATCATTTAATATACTCCTGTAATTTCAATCTCGCTCCAGGATGAAGAATACGCCTCAAGACCGCCGGAAACTTCTTCCCAAATATTCTGCAAGGCGTATTCACGATTTCCCGATGAGGTTCTGTTTCCAAGTGCCATAGGCAATAGAATAGTCTCCCCATAAGAAAAAATAATTCTGTTGTTATCAATGTTGCCGAAATAATAATCGGATGGATTTTCCGGAAGATTAAATCCTTGCGGGGCAAGAGCCTTTCCCAGATTGATGTCGACCGGTATCCAGCCAAGCCCGTCGATCCAAAACATATTCCAAAGATGCGCCCTGGCAACTTTATTTTTGAGTACCAGAACGCCGGCAACGGGAATTGCGGGGATGTCGGCCGCACGGCAGAGTTCGCAAAAACGGATAGCGCTTCTAAAATCATTTCCGTCTTCTTTTAACATTGCCTGATAAATTGCACGCGCTTTCAAATAAGGATTTGTTTCGCGGCCTGTGATAAGGGACGCCTGTGATTGTATCTCGCTGCTGCGGGCGTTAACCAAGGTGTTTGATACTAAATATTTTTCTCTAAAAACGCTGTCCTGTACATTTTTTACCTGACGTGTGTCAACTTTTGTCTCAAGCGCGTATACATCAATCAAAAAGGACTGTAAAACTTCATGAGCTGCATTGTCTTTTAAATCGCTGAATTTATAAAGCTGAACTCCGCGATAGTCACTGATAAAGGGAATTGCATTACGCATGAGTACTTCTGCGTTGCGTTGTGAGGCTGTACTCGGAGGTTCGGGTACAGCAAGAAAAAGCGTGTTGGGAAGCGATGCTTTTTCGACACGAATATTGACGGAATATGAAATAGCGTAGGTTTTCTTGTCTTTGATACGTTTTTCGCCCGGTTTTCCGGAGATAATAAGCAGCGATTTATTACCGGTGCCTTTTTTTGTATGAACTTCGATGTTCCCACCGGCAGCGCCGTCCGGAACACGGAGGCTTATTTCATGTTCATTCCACAAGAGGCAGTCAGCGGATTTTACTTTGATATATTCCGGATTTCCCGAATCTGACAGACTGGAGGGGTTTTTTTCCACATCCCTGAAGAAAACAACCTCGTTGTTTTCAGAGCGTGCACCGAAATGACTTCCGGTAATTTTGATTATTCCGCCGATTGTCGTTTGTTTTGGCTCAATTGAGTCAATAAACGGGAGGATATCCGCCGTGTCCCCATCGGGGAAAACAGGCATTCCCTCTTCTGTTGAAAAAAGAACAGGGTTACTCTTCTTGTCGTTTTTATATATGTAGATAAGGCCCGATTCCCCGAAATCAGGCACGCGCACAACAATCAAATTGTCTGACCATATATTATATGATGAGAGGGTCGGGATAACACTGCCAAAACTCACGTAGGATTCATTTTTTTCCGTGCCGAAATTTTCGCCTGTTATAGCAATTGTATCGCCTGTTCTACCGATGAGAGGATTAATGTCGATAATTTTCGGTTCTCTCTGAAAACAGGAGAGGGCGCAAAAGGCCATGCTGAGAATAAAAACAAATTTGCTGTAATAAAAACAGTTTGATTTCAGCATGGGTGTAAGTATATTAAAAACGCACGCTGTTAATCAACAGCGGCAGCAAAGCGTCTGCATTAAAGTAATTGAGGTAGAGCTTTGGGCGTTAAGGTATTAAAATGACAAGACAAGCTTGCTCCCCGCTGTTACAGCTTAATCAACGTGAAGCGTTATATATATGTCGGTAGATATAATTTTAATCCGGCAGCATCTTGTTCCGTAGCAGCGCGTTTGAAAATAAAAAAAACCTCCAGGGAAAAGGAGGTGATGAAACCCTGGAGGCAAAGAATTGCAATGCGGAAGGAGAACAGAAGTTAGGAAACACAGGCTATGAGGAAAACCATGGGATTAACTCTGAAGTCCGCATTGCTCTTATCCTAAAGATACATAATAAGCCTAACTTAGTCAAGCAAATTTTAGAAAATTCAGCCTAAAACACAAGATCATGTCCGTGGAAACGGCGCGCCCTTCACAAAAACGCTGGTCTCGGATAAAATAAGAGAGTGTCTGAATTTCGGAGAGATATGTGAGGAAATTCGTGTTTTTAGCGCTAAAATGCCCGATTTTGGCTATGTTCCTGATGTTCTGCGAGAAAAAGGCCCTTGTTTATCTTGTGAACCATCGGCCTGAGCGATTCCGATTGTCCCAACGATCCGCCTGTTTTAGATATGTTCCGTGCTGATTTTCAATAAACAAAAGGAGTTTATTCATTATGAGAGATACGATTATTGCGCCCTCAATTTTAAGCGCTAATTTTTCTGATATGGGAAACGCAGTACGCGAAATAGAACGATCCGGCGCGGACTGGGTACACGTTGATGTTATGGACGGTCGCTTTGTGCCGAGTATAACCTTTGGCCCGAAAATGGTAGGAGATTTGCGCTCTTTTTCAAAAATCCCGTTTGATGTTCACCTTATGATCATTGAGCCGGAAAAACACGTCGCCGCTTTTGCGTCTGCCGGAGCCGATTATATCACCTTCCACCTTGAAGCCGTTGTTCACGCGCACCGTCTGGCACAGGAAATCCATCATTTAGGCAAAAAATGCGGTATCAGTATTGTGCCTTCAACTCCGATTTCGGATATTGATTTTATGCTGGATTTTCTGGATCTTGTTTTAATTATGACGGTTAATCCGGGCGTGGGGGGTCAAAAAATTATTGAGCCTTGTCTGAGAAAAGTCGAAACACTTGCCCGTCTTAGGGCGGAGAGAGATCTTCAGTTTTTAATTTCCGTTGACGGTGGCATAAACGAGGAGACCGCGAGGCTTGCCCGTGCCGCAGGCTCCGATGTTCTTATCGCCGGATCCGCCTTCTTTGCCGCGTTGAATAAAAAAGAACTTGTCCGGCAGTTAAAAGAGCTGTAATATCCGCCTGTTTGGCGGAACCGTGAATATTCTTTTCAAAACAGAAATCGCCGCCCTTGTTTTGGGGGCGCTAGACAAAAAAATAATGATGTTCTATGATTGAGAATTACAATTTATCAAGAAAATCCAAGCATCTCTCGGGGGTTAAAAAAATAATGCCGGTTAAAGAAAAGAGCGAAAAAACAAGTAAATCAAAAATAAGAACTATGATGGTTAAAGACGGTAAATATGTGGCGCCGGTAAAAGAATTACCGGACCTCATCGCGATTCAAACAATTTCTTATGAAAAATTTCTCCAAAGAGAAACCCTTCAGCAGGGAACCAATTTACTTCGGCAGGGCTTGGAGGATGTTTTTAAATCAACTTTTCCTATCAAAAGCCCCAACGATGAAATGGAATTGGATTACGAATATTATACATTGGAAGATTCAAGCATTAAATGGTCGGAACATGAATGTAAACAGAAGGGCCAGACTTATGCTATCAGCTTGAAAGCAAGAATCAATCTGATTTTTAAGCAGACAGGCGAGATCAGGCAAAAAGACATATATATGGGCGATATTCCCATTATGACAGATCGGGGCACTTTTATTATTAACGGCGCAGAACGCGTTGTAGTCTCCCAGATCCACCGTTCTCCGGGCGTTATTTTTTGCCACGATAAAGAAAAGGGCGTTTTTTCTTCACGTATTATTCCCTATCGCGGCAGCTGGATGGAATTCGAGGTTGACCCGAAACGGGAGTTGATTTACGCGAAAATTGATAGGAAAAAACGCATTTTAGGTACGATTTTCCTTCGGGCGCTTGGATTCTCCACACGGGAGATGATTATCAAGGCCTTCTATAAAACCGAAATCAAAGAAATTTTTGATTCGCCTGAAGTCCGCGAAGCGCTTGCCGGTAGATTCCTTGCGGCTCCGGTCTGGGTTGAGGCCTCGCCCGAGGAGATTGAGACTGCCAAAGGCATCGTTGACGGGAAAAAGAAACTCTATCCTGCCGGAGAAAAACTCCACCCGCATAATTTTGACGAAATTCTCCCCCGTGGTATCAAACAGATTGAGCTTATTGATTTCGAGGCAGAAGGCTCACTTAATTCAGAGATGATACTAAAATGCTTCGAGCGGGAGGATATTAAACACCTTGCCGAAGATTCGGAAAACGATGAAATTACAAAAGAAGAAGCGATTTCCAAGGTCTATTCAGTACTTATGCCCGGCGAATCAATCACTATTGATAACGCTGAAAAAGACTTAAATCAGATGTTCTTTCATGAACGGCGCTATGATTTAGGCCGTGTCGGACGTTATAAATTGAACAAACGTTTTGAATTTGATCCGCCTTTCAACGAGCAGGTTCTTACGAAAGACGATGTAATTGCCACGATGCGCCACCTTGTCAAAGTGTATAACGGAGAGGTTCCGGCAGACGACATTGACCATTTGGGGAACAGGCGCGTTCGTTCGGTGGGCGAGCTTATGACCAACTCGATGAAAATGGCATTTTCCCGTATGGAGAGAATCGCAAAAGAACGTATGAGCCTTAAAGAAACCGACACGATCCGCCCGCAGGATTTAATTTCAATAAAACCAATTGTCGCGGCGCTCAAAGAATTTTTTGGTTCTTCCCAGCTTTCACAGTTTATGGATCAGGTTAATCCGCTTGCAGAGCTTACCCATAAGCGCCGCTTAAACGCATTGGGCCCCGGCGGACTTTCCCGTGACAGGGCGGGCTTTGAAGTGCGCGATGTTCACTATACCCACTATGGCCGTATGTGCCCCATTGAGACACCGGAAGGCCCGAATATCGGACTTATTGTCTCTTTGGCAAACTATACACGGGTAAACGACTACGGCTTCCTTGAAACGCCTTACCGTAAAGTACAAGACGGAAAGGCCGGAAAAAATGTTGATTATCTTTCAGCCATTGAAGAAGACAAATATTATATCGCTCAGGCTTCCGCAAAATTGCATGAAGACGGAGGCTTTGCGGAAAGTCAGGTTTCTTGCAGGAGACACGGTGATTATATCACCCGCGCTCCGGCGGATATTCAATATATGGATGTCTCGCCCAAGCAAATTATCTCTGTCTCAGCGTCCCTTATTCCATTTCTTGAGCATGACGATGCGAACCGTGCCTTAATGGGAAGCAATATGCAGCGCCAAGCCGTGCCCTTGGTATTTCCCGAAGCTCCCCGTGTCGGAACCGGTATGGAACAAAAATGTGCATACGATTCAGGCGTTCTTGTCAAAGCAAAACGCGCCGGTGTCGTTGTCAGAGTAACAAGCAGTGAAGTGGTCATTCAGCCGAATGAAAAACCGGAAGGCGATGATAAAAAAAATAAAGGCCAAAAAGAGCTTATCGACCACTATCCTATCATCAAGTTTCAGCGTACCAATCAGGATACCTGCTATAATCAGCGGCCTATTGTAAAACTCGGAGATAAAATTGCGGAAGGGCAAGTCCTTGCCGATGGCCCTGCAACGGACGGAGGCGAGCTTGCTCTTGGCCGGAATGTGCTGGTCGGTTTTATGCCTTGGAACGGATATAACTACGAAGACTCAATTTTGATTTCCGAACGTGTGGTCAAAGAGGATATGTTTACCTCTATCCACATCAAGGAATTCCCGATTGAGGTAAGAGAGACAAAACTTGGCCCGGAAAAAATTACCCGTGATATTCCGAACGCCTCGGAAAAAAGCCTTGACTGTCTTGATAGCGAGGGTATTATCTGTGTAGGCGCGAAGGTTCGTCCAGGAGACATACTCGTTGGTAAAGTAACGCCGAAAAGCGAAACAGAGACAACGCCGGAATTCAAGCTTTTAAACTCGATTTTTGGTGAAAAAGCAAAAGAAGTACGTGACTCCTCACTTCGCGCACCTCACGGTGTTGAGGGTACAATTATCGACATTCAACGCCTAAAACGAAGCAACGGAGATGATCTGAATCCCGGTGTTGATGAGATGGTAAAGGTCTTAATCGCGGTAAAACGCAAGCTCCGTGAAGGTGACAAGATGGCCGGACGCCACGGTAACAAGGGTGTTGTCGCCCGTATTCTACCGGAAGAAGATATGCCGTACATGGAAGACGGAACACCCCTTGACCTCTGTCTTACCCCGCTCGGCGTGCCCTCGCGTATGAACATCGGACAGCTTCTCGAAACCGAGTTGGGTTGGGCCGGAATTCAGCTTGATGAATGGTATTCCGCGCCGGTGTTTGAGTCGCCTTCTACCGTTGATATCGAGAAGAAACTAAAAGAAGCCGGACTTCCTGCAAATTCAAAAACAACTCTTCGTGATGGCAGAACCGGTGAGCCTTTTGTCAACGATGTGTTCTGCGGTGTTATCTATTTTTTGAAACTGCATCACCTTGTTGACGATAAAATGCATGCACGTTCTACCGGCCCGTACTCACTGGTAACTCAGCAGCCACTCGGCGGTAAAGCCCAGTTCGGAGGTCAGCGGCTTGGTGAAATGGAAGTTTGGGCATTGGAAGCATACGGTGCGGCGAATATCTTGCAGGAACTTCTTACTATCAAGTCTGATGATATGACAGGCCGATCGAAAATTTATGAATCAATTGTAAAAGGAGAGCCGTCCACTGCTGCCGGTATTCCAGAATCCTTTAATGTTCTTGTACAGGAGCTTCGCGGCCTTGCCCTTGATATGACAATTTATGACGTGAAAGGCAAACAAATTGCCTTGACCGAGCGCGATGACGAGATTATCGCGCGTGAGGGGAAATTTCAGTAATCATCAATATTTATTCCAAATTCGAATTTTGGAATAAATATTGATGAGGTTTATCGCCCGGATGGTGAAATTGGTAGACACGCTAGTTTCAGGTACTAGTGCCGTAAGGCTTGGGAGTTCGAGTCTCCCTTCGGGCAAAATGATTTTTTTAGAATATAATATTTAGAGCTTGATTTGTGGTAAAGAAGAATCCCCTTATTAAGCCGTATTTGAAATGGGCCGGAGGAAAAAGGCAATTATTGCCTGAAATAAAAAAATATTTCCCAAAAAATGTAACTGATTATACCTATTATGAGCCTTTTATCGGAGCAGGGGCGGTATTTTTTGCATTGCAGCCTAAAAAAGCAATAATTAACGATTTTAATACGCAATTAATTTTAACTTATACTGTCATAAAGAACAATGTTGAAAAACTTATTGAATTATTAAAAAATTACAAAAATAAGAATGATGAGGAATATTTTTATAAAATCAGGAATTTAGATAGGGATACTGTAGAATTCAATAAATTGACAGACCTTGATAAAACTGCCCGTTTAATATTCCTTAACAAAACCTGTTTTAACGGTTTGTATCGTGTCAACTCTCAGGGGCTTTTTAATGTTCCCTATGGAAGATATAAAAATCCTGTAATATGTGAAGAAACTGTATTACGGCAAATTAGCACTTACTTTAATGCCAATGAAATTGATATTTTAAATGATGATTTTGAATCTGCAGTTATGAGTGCAGACAAAAAGTCTTTTGTATATTTTGATCCGCCTTATCACAGCCCTAATAAAACTAATTTTACAGGATATCAGGCAGATGGTTTTGGGGAAGAAGAACAAAAACGGCTGCGAAATGTCATGCTTAAAATGGCAGATCGGGGGGTAAAATGTTTATTAAGCAATTCCGACACAGCGTATATTCGTGCGTTATATGATTACGATTTTTTTGATATTATATCTGTACAGGCAAAAAGATTCATTAATTCAGATTCGTCAGGAAGGGGAAATGTTAATGAGGTCTTAATTAAGAACTGGAGAGAATAATGGAACGCGATTGAAAAGCCATTCTTAAAAGGGCAATGAAAATAGCGTGATCAAAACGGAATAAAAAGTGTTAATTTATCAAGCACATCTGCCGATAATAAGTTTATGAACTTTATCTTTTTAGAGAGAACGAAAAAACCATCCTGCCAAAGGTTCCTTGTCTTATGCGTTTTACTCGCTTTAAACGGAATCTTACTCTATGCACAGGATATTTCTTATATCGTAAAAAACGGTGACACCATCTATTCACTGTCACGAGAATACGGGATAAAAGCGGAGGAAATTCTCTCGGCTAACGGCATTACCAATGCGGGAAAAATCTATGCCGGACAAAAGTTAAAAATTCCATCACCCTTGCAGGCAAATTCAAGTTCAGGCAATGAGCATACCGTTGAATATCGTGCGCTAAAAGGCGATACGCTTTATGGCATAGCCCGAAAACACGGGGTAAGCTATCAGGAACTTAGCGCTGTAAACAATTTTGCTAAAAATTATGTGCTTAAACCCGGTGATGCTATTAAAATTCCGGTTCCGGCCGGTCTTCAATTGCCACGGCAAGAGGAAAGAGTCCTGGAGATTTCGGTCTCGCACGATATCGCCCCACAGCCCTCTCAAAATACAGAGCAGGCTCTTGATGCTCTGCAATGGCCTGTTATGCCAAAAGAATCCGCTTATATCAAAGGGAAACTTACCGGCGTCATGCTTACCGGGGAAAAAACAGAGTCTGTACGAAGCCTTACCGCCGGAACGGTTATTTCAGCCGGGCCATATCGCGGTTTCGGTCGTGTCGTGATTATAAAAAGTGACAATGGTTATGATTATGTCTACGGCGGCTGTGAAGATCTGAGCGTCCGGAAATGGGACCGCGTTACTGCGGGAACCGAAGTCGGAAAACTCGGTATTGACACCTTATCAGCAAAACCTCGGCTCTTCTTTATGGTCTATCTTAATGGTAAACCGATTGATCCGGCGAAAGCGCCGAGGGCCTAATTTTCAAAAGTATACGTGATTGTTCCGTTGGAATGAACATATATCCTTGCAAAACGATGATGTGCGTGGAAGTTTTCTGTGGTTATGTATAATCGCCGATCAAGCTCCCGAACTATCTCCTGATGAATGTGTCCGGAAAGATAGGCCTTTGCGTTTGAGGAAGAGAGCAGCGAAATAAGGCGGGCGCGTTCGCGTATATCGGTAATAGACTGTTTGTTTGATACAGGATTATCAGTTACAAACAGGGTTCCGTGACTGAATACAAAAGTGTTTTGTTTTGCGGATTTTAATTGGCTGCTTAGCCATGCAAATTGATCGTTCCCAAAGAAGGCGTTTGCGCTGTCGAGGATCAAGAGCGTTGTATTACCGATCTCCCCGCTGTCAATACGGTATCGTGTAGACCCGATTAATTCCTTCCAGATTTTCCAGTTGCCAAAATATATATCATGGTTGCCTATAACAGGATAACAGGGCATCTTTTCACCGCTGCCGTCAACGCGGCTCCAGCTTCCGGTAATTTTTATAAAAAGATCCAATTCTTCCCGTTCGCTGCTTTGGGTAAGATCACCGCCTATAACAACAAATTTATCGCTTGGGATAAATTTTTGCTGCAGGTTTTCAAGGCCGTTGGTATCGTCATGTTTTATATGCGTGTCACTGGTAAATATAAAGCTATAGTCGCCATCCCCGATTTTCAGATTTGTCCACGGAGTGCCGTCCAAGTATTTATGTCCACTTAGGTACGGGAAATCCTGCGCCGATTTTAATCTTTCATCAAGATCTTCCGATCTAAAAAGCCCCAGAAAATCATTTTCGCATGAGATGTAAAAAATGCTGCATAACAGCGAAAATATACAAAAACAGAGTTGTCCCGTGTTCTTTACCATGATACCTTAATGACACTCCTTGCTTTAAATCCGTAAAACGCCGCAGTCCAGCCGTCAACTCCGGTTCGGAATAACGAACAACTATTATCAAAAGTAATATATTGATTAAAATGATAATCAAAAAATATCTTTATATAAATATCCCAGAAATTCGCCGGATAATACTCGTCAAAATTAGCTACCGCCGCTCCGGCTAAAAAATTTTCTGTTTTAAGCGGTGTTAGTGCTATCGAAACCGCTATCATGGACTCCGCTATGGTTTGGGATCCTTGAAAATTGGTCCATCGCCAATGCGGGCCAAGATCGATTCCGCCGTACTTCAAGTTAAATGAGATAAAAGGAATAAACGAATGAGACCTTGTTTTGTAATCGGAAATGTCATCGTAGATATAAAGCACTTTAATATCAAAATATTTAAAAAACGGCAGAGGGACTATTGATAAAGACACAGCGGCATTTACAAAGCTTATATATTCCGTAAAATACGCGTTGTTATTAAATAAGATACCGGCGTTTAAGTTATACGCCTTATTGAGCTCTATACCTGCGCGGGCCAACAGTTCACCGCTGTTTCTGAATGTCCTGTCATATTGCCAGCCAACACCGAATTCTCCTTCGATCCTGGAAATTCTAAGCGGCGCTTTTTTCCCCTCCTGTTCTGCTTCTGCCGTGTCTTGTGCGTTTATATTTTGTACAAGAAAAAAAAGAGAAACTCCTGCAAGAAAAGGTAGAAGACATTTCATCCTTCACAAACTACACGATATATATTTTTTTGTCAATAATAGGTATAGGGCGATGTCAACGCAACGTGAAAATGTCCCCTTTAGGGAATTAAGCCGCATTGCCAATATGGTCTTTATGTTCCTGTTTTTCCAACTCCTTAACAAGGAGCGGTTTACCCTGCCAAAGAATATTTACAGTCCCATCC
>JAITXS010000076.1 GCA_031284645.1 Spirochaetaceae bacterium
GAATTTTGAATTGAGAATAGAGCAATATTCATCCGACAGATGATTGTCTTTCGCGGGCTTTTTACGCAGCTTCCTTACGGGAAAAGCACAACGAGAGACCTGCGCCGAAAACAAGGCAGGCAATAGAAATAGCAATCACTTTGATGTCCGAAAATTGCCCTTGCGGATAAATAACAAAGATTGATCCGGTAATAAGACCCAAAATCGTCCCGTAAGTTTGCCGGGGGATTTTTTCCAATAAGGCCCGCACCAGCGCTGCGCCGACGAGGAGTCCGACAATCACACCGATTCCAAAAGGGAGCAGCACAACGATCGAAAGCGTTAAATTCGAAAGGAGGGCTGCAATATTGTGGTTGCCTCGTATAAAAAGGATAACAGGATCTGATAATTGTGAAATTGCCGACATAATCGGATAATAAGCGCCGAGGGCAAGGAGCATAAACGAGCCTGAAATACCGGGAATTATCATGGTAATCGCGGCAATCACACCCACCACAAAGAGAAAAAACACGCTTATCAGATTGAGAGACCTTACATCAAAGTCATGTCCCTCCGGTGTTACAAACACCATACAGAACATGACAAGAAGCGCGGCGATCGCACACAGAGAAGCAGAAATCGGCATAAAAGCCGAGGATGTTTTTTTTGCCCGATTAAAGATAAGCGGAATACTCCCCAAGATGATACCTATAAAAAAACATCGTGCCGGTGCGGGATGCTTGGTAAAAAGGAACACGACTAATTTACTAAAAAGCAAAATGCCGATGACTATACCAATCCCAAGCGGAAGCCAAAATTTCCATTCGGATAAAATCTTTTTGACATTCAGCGTGATCACGCCGATAAGCCGGTCATAAATATCAAAAACAACGGCAAGTGTTCCGCCTGAAACACCTGGAATGACATTCCCTATTCCCACAATAATACCGATAGCAAACAATTTAATAAATGAGATCATAATATTTGATGTTTTTAAACACACACCCCTTAGCTTTTTTTATAGAATATATCTTCCCAAATCGTGATCCTCGGACAAATCTTTTAAGCGTTCATTCACAAAGTCCGGCGTAATACTTACCTTGGTCGGCGCGATATCAGGCGCGTCAAACGAAATATTTTCAAGGAGGGTCTCCATAATCGTGTGCAGACGCCGTGCGCCGATATTTTCAAGCTTCGCGTTTACTTCTGCTGCAATAGCAGCCAGACACTCAATCGAATCCGATGTAAAATCAATTTCAACTTCTTCAGTGGCTAAAAGGTCTTTATACTGCTTGGTAAGAGCGTTTTTCGGCTCAGTTAAAATCCGCAGAAAATCTTTCTTGCCAAGTGAATCAAGCTCTACCCGCAGCGGGAAACGCCCCTGTAATTCAGGAATCAAATCTGATGGCTTACTAATATTAAAAGCGCCCGCCGCGATAAAGAGTATGTGACTGGTATCAACAGGGCCGTATTTGGTGCTGACAACGGCTCCTTCAACAATGGGAAGAATGTCGCGCTGCACACCCTCGCGGGATACATCATGCCCGTTTTGCTCGCCTTTTACGGCAATCTTGTCAATTTCGTCAATAAAGATGATGCCCATCTCCTGAACCCGTTGGCGCGCCTCATCAGTAACTTTTTCCATGTCGATAAGTTTTTCAGATTCCTGACTCGCAAGGATCTCTCTGGCGCGTTTGATCGGCAGCATCTTTTTTTTGTTCCCACCACCGATAATGTTGGCAAAACCGGAAATAGCCGACTCGATCTCTTCCATACCGCCGCCCATCATGCCGAAAGCAGGCATTTGGAAATCCTGGGCAATATCAATCTCAACATTGCGGTCTTCTAATTTACCTTCACGGAGCATTTTGCGGAATTTTTCACGTGTCTCGTCATGTTTTTTTCTTTCGATGGCTTCTTGTTCCTTTTCTTCTTTGCTTAAATCCCGCTTTTCTTTCACTTCATCGTCTTTCTGCCGACTTTCGCGCATAACAGGAATACCGACCTGAATTGCCGTGCCCATGATGCCCGGTCCGCTGAACGTGCTAACCGGTTTCATCACCGCTTTTGGCATTTTCGGTTCTTTCTTTTTCTTGCCGTTGTATCCGGGCAATAAAAGTTCAAGCAGAGCATCTTCCGCCCTTACCTGCGCTTCCGTTTTAACGGCTTCCTGCATCTCTTGCTTGACCATAGCGAAACCGGCTGCCATTAAATCACGCACCATCGACTCTACATCCCGCCCGACATAGCCGACTTCGGTATACTTTGTAGCTTCGATCTTTAAAAAAGGTGATCCGGCAAGTTTCGCCAGACGCCGGGCAATTTCAGTTTTACCAACGCCGGTCGGGCCTATCATCAGGATGTTTTTGGGAGCAATATCGTCCCGAATTTCCGGTTCAAGTTTAAGCCGGCGAATTCTATTCCTAAGCGCAACGGCAACAGCCCGTTTTGCCTTCCCCTGACCCACAATATACTTGTCCAACTCCAAAACAATCTGCTTTGGGGTAAGGTGGTCAAGATTTTTTTTATCCGCTCTATCTTTTATGTCCATCATGTATTTTATGATTTAAAGGGTAACGAAAAACAGGGAAAAGAATTTCATAGCGAAACCCCCTCTTCCCTCCCCTTATTTCAACTCCTCCAGTGTAATATTCTGATTCGTATAGATACAAATTTCCCCGGCAATTCTAAGGCTCTTTTCCGCGATTTCTGCGGCGCTGTAATCACTGCCGTCAAGATACGCAAGCGCCGCTGAATAAGCATAATTCCCTCCGCTTCCAATTGCAAGAGCGTTACCGGCAGGTTCAATCACATCACCGGTACCTGAAATAAGAAGGGTTTTTTGCAAGTCCGCAACAAGGAGAAGCGCCTCAAGACGGCGGAGCGCACGGTCTGTGCGCCATTCCTTAGCAAGCTCAACCGCCGCACGTGCTAAATCCGAGGAATACTCTTTTAATTTTGATTCAAAACGGTCGAAAAGCGTAAAGGCATCCGCCGTCGCTCCGGCAAAACCGCAAAGTACTTTGCCCTCGGCAAGCCTGCGTACCTTACGGGCATTGTTTTTCATCACAGTCTCACCCAAGGTTACCTGCCCGTCACCAGCCATAGCCACTTTGTCATCCCGGCGGACAGCAATCACCGTGGTACTTCTAAACAGCTTTTTGTTTGTCATATTAGTTCCTTAATCATATTTTCAGCCAAACTATGGATCATTATTGTACAATTTCGATGTGAAGAATCAGTGATTTTAATGCTGATTATTTTATATTTCCGCTCGAATCCGAAAAGTTTAAGCTTTGTGCCAAAAATATCTGTCATCAATTGATAACAGTATCTCATAGAAACAAAGACTCATCAAGATCACGCATTGCCTAAAGTCCGCAGTTTCTTATTTATATCGTAAAAAGGGGGAGCATATTTTTCGACCGTGAAAGGTGAAAATGCTTGAATAAACGATTTATTTTCACAGCTCCCCCTGTCTGCGAACCCGCGCCGCCGGCGCGGTGTTCTCCGCCACCCCCACGCACAAGGACTTTCTGGTAAAATCTATACCCCCTACCCTACAACCCAATTACCCTAAGGATAAGGGTAGTCGGGTTCTGGGTTAAGGGTAGAGGATATCTGGTAAAATCTATACCCTAAACCCTATTACCCATGACCCTATTCTGCCCCCTACCCGAAGCAAAGAGCTAAGGGCTTCGGGACGGTACAGGATTTCTGATAAAACCAAAACCCTATTACCCTTTACCCAAGACCCTATTTAGACCCTTTACCCAAGACCCTATTTAGACCCCTACCCGAAGCAAAGGTTTAGAAGAGTTGGGTATGGTACAAGTTACTGATTAAATCTATACCCTATACCCTTGCCCCCATTACCCCGAAGGAAGGGTTTTGGGTTTAGGGTAGGGGCTTTCTGGTATTACCAAACCCTCTACCCCGAAGCAATGGGACAAGGAGTTTTGGGATGGCAGGGACATTCTGGTAAGAACTAAACCCCATACCCTTTACCCTACAACCCTATTCTACCACCTTCTCGGTTTAAAATCCGGGTCATCGGGGAGTATTTTCATGGTGTCGCCGCTTTGTTCAAGCACATAAAAACCCTGACCTATCGCATAATTCCGCGTCTCGTCGTCGATCACCGCAGCCGCTATCGCGCCGTAGAGCTTCAGTCCCGGATACATGTTCCGTGCTTGCAGCAGGGCCATTCTTTTTGTATGACGGACTATGTCATCCGTGGTGGGATGAGTCTTGACTTCGACTATCATGATGTCATCCCCATTTTGGAACACAGTATCTATCTCGGTTAGGGTCTTGC
>JAITXS010000105.1 GCA_031284645.1 Spirochaetaceae bacterium
CGCTCCATTTCCGACTGGGCCGCGAGTGCCGGGGCTATAACATCCTGTACCGGAACGGCGATACAGAACATCCATGCGGTTTCCGTAATCGGCGCGGAGAACAGATATTTCTCGCTGCCTTCCATATCGACAAGATATGCCCCGCCTTCCCCGTCCAGCATATCAAGAAGTGCGCCACCCCACACACCTTCGGCACGCCCAAGCGGATTTTTGCAAAACCCCTCCTCCCCGTAACGGGGATGCGCGATGTATGAACCCGTATCGTCCAGTAAAAACGAGTATCCGTCCATGCCGATACGCAAGGATAGAATCTCTTCGATAATGTGCGTAAGCGTGATATTGGTTCCGACAACGCCGACATAGTTCCCCTCCCGGTCCCGAAAAGCCCGGGCGCAGCTTATGACTACTTGCCCAAACGGATCGATGTGTGTGTCAACCCAGACTATCTCGCCCTTGTTTTTCATCGCCGCGGCATACCAGGGTCGTTTGCGACCATCATATTGGGGGTTGTAGCGGCTTGATTTTGAATAACGGTAAAAAATTCCGCTTTCCGTTGCCAGATATATAGTGTCCAGCATGGGGTTATTTGAGTAAATACCCGAAAAACCATACTCTGCGGAGGATATCTGCCGCAGTTCCTCCCTGAGTCCGGGGTTCGGACTGACGCCCGGTGCAAACATATATTTCGGACATACAATGCCATGCGTTGTATCGGGAATAAAGGGGACTTTTTTTCCGGTAAACTGTTCGGGATGAGCGTAAAGACTTTCCACATACTCGGTGAGCGCATCAAGTTCCCTGTGTATCTGCTGTAGTATCTGATTTGCTTTTTCTGACTGCGCGGCGGCCAAGTGCCGTAGTTGTTCGTTCGCCTGATTAAGAAGCGCTTCCTTTGATTCATCCGAAGCGGTAAGACCGAGCTGAACATTGGCTTCCCGCGCATATTTTGCCAGATCCAGCATCTGTGTGTATGAAATAGTCGAAATGATTACCAGAGCTAAAATAGAAACCAGTAAAATAACGAAGAGAATCTTCGTCCCGATTTTGATGTTTCTGAACATTGACCTCCCCTATTTGGCGACTTTAAAAATCCTCCCGAATTTAAAATCTCTTTCTTTTTATGCAGTTCGGATTGTCGGGCTTCAGGGCGTTTGGGAGCGGGTGTATGTTTAAAGTAAAATTATCTGCTGACCAAACGCTACGGTCTGACGAAAACTCCAATCACGCTTGGCTGTTATGGAGCCAGCTCTAAAAAGTTCGATTCTTAGCGCCTGTTTTCAACAGAATATATCATCATTTTAACACAGGTCAAGCGCGAGACGGCAATGTGCGAAATCACTCCGACAGGGGAGATTATCGGTCAACGATCACCGGGCTTTGCGTCGACTGCCTGGCAAAAGCTGCATCCATTTCTCTCTGTGCATTCCAGTTTTGAAAAGCCGCATAATTTAATTTTTCTCTATCAAAAACAGTACTAAGGTCTTTATCCGCATCGGATTTTTTCATCGACATTAAAACCCACCATGTACCATCCGTTGCGGGCAGTTCTTCGACAATTTCCGTATTACTCAATTTTGCTTGCGAAAGCGTTCTGTTCACGCTGTCGGAAAAATTGAGGAAGGTACTTTTATCACCTTCCACCTGGGCGCTATAATCTTCAATCATAGTTTTTGCTATTGAGGATAATTTCTGTGTAATAGCAACACGCGCACGATTTTCTGCCATTGTTTTTGACATATAATCATTTGCCATTTTTGCCGATCCAACGCCGTAAATTAAATCCTTGTCTTTAGGCGGATTGCGAACAAAATCCGGAACATCAACTCTGACGGACGAATTTGAGGCGCAGCTCAAAACAAAAAAAGAAATTCCCGTGAAACAAAGTACGGTCAAAAGTGCCTTCATACTAAAACCCCTGCTTTTTCTTTTCCAAAAACATTGTATACCCATCATCGCAGGGCCCCCTCTCTTAGTCAAGTTTACTCGTTATATTTTCCGGTTTTTTTAAAAATGAAACTTTATGGCGGGTCGACCCTATTAACTTAGGGTCTGCCCGCCATACGGCGAACATGTTAGGCACTTTTTAGCGTTGCTTTATTCCCCTCAAATTTATTGTTATCAATAAAAGGGAGGAACTTTTTAATGGCAAGACTGTCTTGGGCACGGGCAAGCTCTTTCCCGTTTTTTGAAAGCAAAATCGCCGTTGGTGTCGACATAACGGTCCAACGTTCCGCTTCGGCAAGGCCAGACTCGCTTCCTGCATCAACAGTTTCAACAGAGATTCCTAACTGAGCCACGGCGTTTTTTGCAGCGGGACATTGCGGACAGCTGTGACGGACAAAAAGCAGTACTTTTGTCGCGCCTTCATTGTCAACACTCTTCTCGTGCTCCGTGTTTTCAGCAGCTCTGTATGCCGCCGAGATTTCGGTTTTTATTTCGGATGCGGGCGGCAACGAAACCAAAGACTTCGCGTTCATTGATTTTATCGTGTCGTAGAGTTTCCTCTCGCCGTACTCCTCCCGTTTTCCCTTATTCCAATTACGCACCGATCTATAGTAACCCACAATCCGGCTGTAAACTTCAGCGCTGTTCCCTTCCACTGTCGAGAGCGCTTCCCGTGCTTCTATTAAATCTTTTTCGACATCTTCAAGATTTCTCATGATACTTTTTTTGCTCCTACTAAGTTTATAATTTTTATGCTTAATCCCCGGAAAGCCGTTACAAACTTACCGTGGCATTACATACAATAATACGAAAAGCTTTTTAAAAATCCCTTGAGGCTGTTCTCTAAAAAGCCTTCCCTTTGTTCGAAAATCAGCTTGCCTGCTGCAATATCTTGTCGCGCTCGGCTTCGAGGTCTGCAATCCGCGCCTTGATTTTTTCTTCTTCTGCGGCTTTGCAACGCGGACAATGAAAATGCTCCCCTTTCAGATAGCCGTGCACGGGACAAACTGAAAAAGTCGGCGAAATCGTAAAATACGGGATACGATAATTGCTTGCTATCGCCTTTACCAGATCGCGGCAGGCACGCCAGTCTTCAATCATTTCGCCGAGGAAAGCATGAAAAACCGTCCCGCCGGTATACGCCGTCTGGAGATTCTCCTGCAAGTCAAGCGCGTCAAAAATATCCTCGGTTTGCATAACAGGAAGCTGGGATGAATTGGTGTAATACGGCTCATCCGTTCCCGCCGTGATAATATCCGGATAATAGTTCCTGTCATGCCGTGCAAGCCGGTATGAAGTTGATTCTGCGGGCGTCGCCTCAAGATTAAAAAGCTCTCCGCTTTCTTCCTGAAAATCGGCAAGTTTATTTCGCATAAAATCAAGGATTTTCAGCGCAAAACCCCGCCCCTTTTCGCTGGCAATAGCGCAATCAGGCCCAAGAAAGTTCAAGAGGCACTCGTTCATGCCCACAAGTCCAATCGTGTTAAAATGGTTACCCAATGCGCCAAGATAGCGGCTTGTGTAGGGGAAAAGTCCCGATTCAAGAAGTTTATTCACTACTTTCCGCTTGATGACAAGACTATCCCGGGCAAGGATCATCAATTTTTCAAGACGCTTAAAAAAATCACTCTCGTTTTTCGCAAGATAACCGATTCGGGGCAGATTGATCGTAACAACGCCGATTGAACCGGTTAATTCGTCCGAACCAAAAAGTCCGCCTCCCCGCTTGCGTAGTTCCCGCTTGTCAAGCTGTAATCTACAGCACATTGAGCGGACATCACCGGGATTTAAATCCGAATTGATAAAATTTTGAAAATACGGCGTACCGTAACGGGAAGTCATCTTAAAAAGAAGCTCCGCATTTTTGCTTTCCCAGTCAAAGTCTTCGGTGATATTGTATGTGGGGATGGGATACTGAAAACCGCGTCCGTCGGCATCACCCTCAATCATCAGCTCAATAAAAAGCCGGTTGACTCTATCCATCTCGTCCTTGCAGTCGCCGTACGTAAAGTCCATTTCCTTGCCGCCGACAAGCGCGGGCTTGTCTTTCAGGTCTGCCGGCACAGTCCAGTCCAGCGTAATATTGGTGAACGGAGCTTGACTTCCCCAGCGGCTTGGCGTATTTACACCGAACACAAAGCTTTGCAGGCACTGTTTTACCTCTTTGTCGGAAAGCTTGTCCGCTTTTACAAAGGGCGCGATATACGTATCAAAAGAACTAAAAGCCTGAGCGCCCGCCCACTCGTTTTGGAGGCAGCCGAGAAAATTCACTGCCTGTTGCATCAAGGTTGAAAGATGGCACGCCGGTTTTGAGGTAATCTTGTCGGGAACCCCGCCAAGTCCTTCTTTAATAAGCTGCCTGAGCGACCAGCCCGCACAGTAGCCTGAAAACATCGAAAGGTCGTGGATATGAAAATCCGCATTCTGGTGGGCATTGGCAATTTCTTTTGGGTAAATGTTTTTTAGCCAATAATTTGCCGTGATGCTCCCCGAGTTATGCAGGATGAGACCACCAAGTGAATAGTTTACATTCGCGTTTTCGTTAACCCGCCAGTCCGACTGGTCAAGGTAACCGTCCATCGTATTACCTATGTCCAGCATGAGTTTTTTGGCGTCACGCACAGCCTCGTGACGCGCACGGTAAAGAATATACGCCTTTGCAACGGCGGTTTCATTTGACTCAATAAGAGTGTTTTCTATCAAATCCTGAATCTCTTCAATGGCGGGGATCGAATTCTTATGGCGCGCGGACATTAATATTTCGATCTTTTTTTCGACATTTTCGGTGATACGCTCAATTTTGAGTTTTTCAGCTAATTCATCAAGGTCTTTCAAGCTTTGTCCGGCGTTCCCGTTGTCGGCACGGACAGCGGCAAAGGCTTTTGCGATGGCCCCGCTGATTTTTTCGCGATCATACGCCTCTATTTCAAGAGACCTTTTTACGACTTTTTCTATCATGGTTTACTCCCAATTTACGGATTTCTTTAACAAATTCATCCAAACTTTCATAATGCCGACAAACCGAGGCAAAACGAATATACGCAACCTTATCCAGCTCGCCGAGCTTTTGCAATATCATCTCTCCGATAAGCTGTGCCGGACATTCCCGCTCAACTCCGCTTACCACCTGATCCTCAACCTCGTTCACCAAGCGTTCAATAGCCATCTGGGAAACAGGACGCTTTTGAATCGCCCTGTCCAGACCAAGCTCGATCTTTCTCCGGTCAAAAGGCTCTCTCCTTCCGTCCCGTTTTATCACCATAAAAGGCTTTTCCTCAATGCGTTCGTAACTGGTAAAACGCGCACCGCAGCCGTCACAAAGCCGCCGCCGCCGTGTCGCGCGGCCGTTAGCCAGCATCCGCGATTCAATCACCTTGTCGTCATTACTTCCGCAATAAGGACAGCGCATCATCATCTCCCCTACAGTTCCTCTGCAACCGCTCAATTCTATATATAGCGTACCATGTAATTTTTATCAAGTACCTACGCTAGCAATAGTACTATAACAAATTTTTTGAGTCAAGCGCAACGGGGCGCGGTGTCAACGCAACGGGGCGCGGGCACTGCCCCGAATAGGGCCGATGGATCAAACGTGAAGACTTTCCCGACCACAAAAAGGGGTCAGGGGGCAAGGGTATTGGGTTTAGTAATACCAGAAAGCCCCTACCCTGCTGCCTTTTATACTTGTTTCTGTTCAATTTTGTAAAATGCACTTTTTCTGCAGATACATTAAAGCAAAAAGCACGTACTCCTCTATAAACAGTATCATGTCAATAAACAGAAATTATAAGGACAGTGTTTTTGTGCGGATTTTTAGCAACGGCGAACGCCTGCGGGAATTGTATAACGCCGTCTCGGGCTCGGCTTGCGATTCCTCCGTGCCGATTGAGATTAACACCCTCTCCGAGGTTCTGTTTAAAGACCGCAAGAACGATATCTCGTTTTTACTGGGCAATAAAATTATCGTCCTCATTGAGCATCAGTCTACGATAAGTCCGAATATGCCGTTGCGTATCCTGGCCTACGCAACACGGGTTTACGAGAAAATAATCAAGGATAAACAGGCAATCTACCGGCGTACATTGCT
>JAITXS010000122.1 GCA_031284645.1 Spirochaetaceae bacterium
GTAAAGGAGAGAATTATATATAACTTGATTGGCCTTTATGCTCATATTGTTGATTACTACTTTAATATAAGAATTTAAAAAGATCAATGGGTCGGAGCCCGGGCAGCGTATAATTTCAACGTATGCCGGGATATATATTTGAGCGCCTCCGGATCGAACTCTTTGCGTTATATGGATTTTTACTGTCCAGCTTACACAATCAAGCTCATTCGGTCAAAACGCCCACGCTGCTTTGACCGAATCAAAAGCTGCTTCTACCCTGCTAAAATCACAATGAATCTTCACTTTTTACAAAATGATCATTGCAGGAAACAGATAGTTTCAACCATGTAGCGGATATCGGGCGCTTCGCCTGCATTGTTAAGACGGGTCATTTCAATCACAAATATCATTGATTTTCCGTCCGGTGCGGCAAGGACTTTTCTGATTGTGTAACTTGAGATATCGGGACGTTTTATATCCGGCGATCCTACCTGATAGCTTGTGCTAGTTCCATCCTCATTTCGCGTAAGATCAATATAATACGAGGATTTTATGTTTTTGCCGTCTGCGAATATACGGGGATAAAGCGAGGCTTCGTAGGAAATTTCGTTGTCAAAATCACGGAATTCTATAGTCTGGCCATTGGGACTCTGTCCGTTTTCTACGGCAACAAAAAGAGGAATTCCCATCCTCTGAAAAGTAATACCAAGTTTGGCGCCGAGGTTTGCGTTGTTTAGTTCAATCTGATGAAGGGCGGAGCTTCCGTCCTGTCCGGCTTTTATTCTGTTTTTGTCTTGATAGACACTTTTCCCTTCAGGAACAAAATTATTAAGCGCGACATCCACAATAAAAAGCTCGGCCCAGGGGGTTAAGGTTTTTTCACGGACGCCATATTGCGCGAATGTATAAATAGTTCCGTCTTCTGAAAAGCCAAGATCGGAAAAAATTGCGACGTCACCGGCATAAAGCTTTAGCGCAAGTGAAAAAAAAGCGACAAAGCACAAGCGGAACGATGTTGTTTTACCCATAAAGATCTTCCTTAGCTCAATTTTCGGCATTATTTTATTCAGACTGTAGAACCGTATCAAGGATACCCGTGGAGAAGGCGTACCCTGCTAAACATCAAACAAGTCCGGCTCGCTTGGCTTAAAAAACTCTTTTGATCCGGCTTTCTTTTTACCGGCAAGCATTTCCCGCCATTTTGAAATTATAGTGATTGCCTCAATCGGTGTGATGCTGTTTACCTGAATCAAGGCAATTTCATCAAGGATTTTAGCAAAATCTTTGTTGGTGGTCTGTGTATGATGGGGGGCCGTCTCCTCACTGTTCCCGCTGCTGTTCATGAAAACATTGTTTGGTGCTATGCGTAAGTCCCTGCTTTTTCCGCCCGTGTTTTTGGCGTCAAGGCTTAACGCCTCTTGCAAAGCATCCATTTCAAGAAAAGAAGCGAGACTAATTTGTAATTCTTTTAAATACACTGCGGCTCTTGCTAAAACTCCGGTGGGAAGACCTGCCAGACGGGCAACCTGTAAGCCATAGGAATCAACAGCAGGCCCCTCCACAAGATGCCGTCTAAAAATAATAAAGCCGTCTTTTTCCTCAACTTCCAGGGATCGGTTTGCGAGGCGCGGGTTTTTGATATTCACCAAGCCGTGGTAGTGTGTGGCAAAAAGGCAGCGGCATTTTATCCGCGTAAGCAACTCATCACAGACGCTGTGGGCAATTGAAAACCCGTCGAGGATTCCGGTTCCGCGCCCTACTTCATCCATGATAACAAGGCTTTGATCGCTTGCCGTATTGAGAATAAAGGCAGTTTCATTCATCTCGACTAAAAAGGTAGATTCTCCCCGGGCGAGGTTGTCCTGAGCACCGACCCGGCAGAAAATCCGGTCAACAATGCCTATTTCCGCACTGCCTGCGGGTACAAAACTTCCTGTCTGAGCCATAATAACAATGAGCGCACTCTGACGAAGGTAAGTGGATTTTCCGGCCATGTTAGGGCCGGTTATCAGGGCAAAATGAACAGGCCCGGTCGCATTACCACTGCTGTCGACCGTCTCTCCGGCATCAAGGATCGTGTCATTCGGAATAAATTCCCCGCGGGCCAAGAGTGATTCCACCACAGGATGACGCCCTGCGCGGATATCAAGCCGTTTGCTCTCGTCTACACGAGGCTTTATCCAGTTGTGTATGGTTGCCGCAGCGGCAAGCGAGGCTGCAACATCAAGTTCCGCCATACGCCGTGCTGCGGAATTAAGCTCACGGATAAGAGAGGCTGCGTTATCGCGGAGTTCCAGAAAAAGATCCCGTTCAAGATTGATAATCCTGTCCTCAGCCCCGTTAATCTCCGATTCAAGGGCAACAAGACGCTCGGTTGTAAAACGCTCGCCACCGGTAACACCTTGTCTTTTTATAAAATGGGCCGGAACCTTGCTTTTATGTACATTGGTTACCTCAAAAAAATAACCGATAAGCCTGTTGTACTTGATTTTCAGGCTGGAAATGCCTGTAGCATGGCGTTCTTCCGAAAGATATGCCTCTAAAAGCGTTCTTCCGTTATTCCTCAGCGTGTGTAATCTGTCAAGTTCAGCGTTATAGCCGCTTTTTATGAGTTTTCCTTCGGTTAAAAGTATTGAAGGATCATCGGAGAGTGCTTTCTCAAGAAGATCCCTTAAATCAAAAAGCTTTTTCCTTGTTTGATTATCACAATGCCGCGCCTCCTCGGACTCATAACACAGTGCTGTCCCGGCGTTGGCAGCTGTTTGTGTCTCCTCTGCTCCTGCATAAACACCCTCGATCAAATTTTCGATACGCTCAAATTGAGAGAGGGCGTTTTTAAGGGCAAGCATATCCTTCCCATGAGATCTGCTCATCGCCAGACGGGAGCATTGGCGCTCCAAATCAGGACTGCGTCCGAGTATTTCGCGCAGGGAAGAAAGCACTGTCTGATTATGATAAAAATAATCCACCGTCTCAAGGCGTTTTTCAATTTTTTCAAGGGAACGCAAGGGATGTGACAGGCGTTGTTTTAAAAGCCTGCGGCCCATTGCGGTCTTTGTCTCGTCAAGGAGTTCAATGAGAGAAAACTTCTCGCCTCCCGATACCATATTGCGGACAAGCTCAAGGCTGCGCCGGCTTGCCTCGTCAATGCCGAGATATTCACTTTCGCTGTCAATGCTGATTTTCGTAACATGGTTCAGGCGGGAATTGGATGTTTCATCGATATACTCAAGCAGGGCTCCTGAAGCAATGACTTCAGGATCAAAATCGTCCAAACCGAAGCCTTTAAGACTTTCCGTGCCGAACTGGGTTTTAAGGCGCTTCAGGCTCCGTTCACGATCAAAGAGCCAATCCGTCCTCCTGTTGAGGAGCAGAGAACTTCTCTCCAAAAGCGCTCGGGGAAGTTCCGAATTTTCCTCAAGCAGGGATTCCTGCACGACAAGCTCTTTAAGCGAAAGCCGCTCAAGTTCCTCGCGGAGCCGGATACCGGCTTCCTCACGGGCAAAGGAGCTTGCACGAAAATCCCCGGTCGAAAGCTCAATATAGGCAAAAGAAAACCGTTCCCCGCTCAGGCAGAGGCTCGCAATGTAGTTCGGATCGCCTTTTTCAAGGAAATCTTCGTCAACCGTGGTGCCCGGCGTAATAACCTCAACCACATCTCGTTCAATTATTGATTTTCCTTTCTGCGGATTGGTGAGTTGTTCGCAAATTGCGACTTTCTTGCCCGCTTTTAAGAGCCGCGCAATATAGGGACGCGCTGAATGATACGGTATCCCGCACATGGGGAGCCCGTTCCGGCTTGTCAGTGTAAGATTAAGCAAAGCGGATATTTCAACCGCGTCCTCGGCAAACATCTCATAAAAATCGCCAAGTCTGAAAAAAAGAACATCATCCGTGTGCTTTTGTTTAATACGCCGGTACTGTTCCAGCATCGGCGAAACTTCCTGTTTGATTTTTACAACCACAAGTAAATTTCCATCAATTTTCGTCGAGCGTCAATAGAGGGAGAACGAGAGTGGCGGGCGGGATTGCAGGGCGGTTTCACGATGGCCGGATAGTGGACATTACCTATACGGTAACGGAGAACCAGAAGGAAAAACCCGACTCAATGAATACTGACGGTAAAACAGAATAAAGATGACAAATACTTAAAATATGTCATCTTAGAGTATTCCCGTTCAAAATTTTCAGGGAAAAATGCCATTATGATGTATCTAGCCCTGCTCAAATATTCCTGCTATTCTATAACACTGCTATTCTATAATAGTTGACACGACTCCAATAATACGATACATTTGTTAAGTATTTAAGGGGCTGTTTACTGGAAACATTTGTGAAGGGTAAGGAACAAAATAGTAAAGGCTATGGAAACGACTATATTAATGACCCTCTTGAAGGGCTGCGGTTATTATCGCTGCCCAAATTCCTCACTCAAGGGGTCAGTGTATGCCTATTAATCTCAATCCGGCCGATCTAAATAGTTTCGATTTACTGGACAGGGAAGATCTTGTCAAAATAATCAAAGGTATGGTGACTGGCGGTGTGACCGTCTCTTTCCACGGCAAGCGTTCTGCTTTAGAAATCCAGAAACTGGTTCGTCCACGAGCAATCAAAGTCGATAAAGACCTTTCTTATGGTTCGAAAGAGGAACAGGCAAAAAACATCATTCTTGAAGGCGAAAATCTTCAGGGCATGGTTACCCTTTACAAATATCGAAACAGTATAGACCTTATCCTCACCGATCCTCCGTACAATACCGGTAAAACTTTCCGTTATAATGACAAATGGGATGATGACCCCAATGACCCGGAGCTTGGCAATCTCGTCCCACTTGAGGACGGCTCTCGTCATACTAAATGGATGAAGGTAATGCTGCCACGTCTCCAGATGATGAAGGCTATGCTAAAGTCAACCGGTGTTCTTGCCATGTGTATTGACGATTCAGAAGTATTCCACCTTGGCATGATGCTTGATGAAATATTTGGGGAAGAAAACAGGCTTGGGATAATTAACTGGCAGAAAACATATTCTCCTAAAAATGACAGTACCCACGTTTCAAGTGCAACTGAATATGTGCTTGTATACGCAAAAAATATCGAAGAAGCAAAAACGGGCTTATTAGGCAGAACTGACGAGATGAACTCCAGCTATAAAAATCCTGATAATGATCCTGAAGGTTTATGGACAAGTGGTGACCCTTGTGCAAGAACCCCGGCAGAGCGTGATAGATATGCAATTCAATCTCCTTTTAATGGTGCATTACATTACCCAGGTACTGGATCGTGGCGTTTTGCAAAAAAAGATATAAAGGCATACCTTGAAATGTGGGGGTCAAAATATGTTGAAAAAGAAATAGATGATGGGAGAAAGAAAGCTTTAGTTATTGATAAAGCCATAATTCCATCAATCCCTTCAAATCAGAACTTGGATAATAATCCTACTGTGATATTTTCTGAAAGCAAAATACCGCAATCAATAAAAAATGCGGAAAAGAAAGCGATTGCAATTCAAAAAGATAGCGTTATGCCGAAATTGCATTTTCTCAAAGAGGGGTATGGCCGTCCAAGGATTAAACGCTATCTAAAACAGGTTAAGGCTGGTAAAGTACCATTAACTTTTTGGGCTGATGAAGATTATAATGAGTTATTCCAACTTGATTGTCAGTCATGGGAACATACCGAAAGCGGCCACAGCCAGACAGGTATAAATGAACTCGATTATATTGTTGGTAAAGGTCATAATTTTACAACGGTTAAGCCTCTTAAACTTTTTGAAAAAATAATCCAGCTATGGTGTCCGCCTAATGGCTATATCCTTGACCCCTATGCTGGAAGCGGCACAACAGCTCATGCCGTTTTGGAAATTAATCACGACACAGGCTCCGACAGAAAATTCATAATCATCGAACAAGGTAGTCCCGAAAATGGTGATAAATATGCCAAGACTCTGACCAGTGAGCGGGTAAAGCGGGCAATTACAGGTGAACGTGTAGACTCTGATGGTACAGTCAAAAAACTCGAAGAACCTCTTGGCGGTGGTTTCACGTTCCAGATGTTGACTGGTAAAATTGACAGTAAGGTTATCATGTCCATGAAGCGTGACGAAATGGTAGACCTCATCATTGCTACTCATTGGGACACAGGGAAGAAAAATGGTATAAATCTTATTCGCATTGATGAAAAGGGATTTGTCTACTATGTCGGAAAGAATATACTGGATGAGGGCTATTTCATTATTTGGGAAAACAAAGGTAAATCAGTAGGAACCCTTGATTATACAACTTACGATAAAATTGTCGCAGAAGCAAAAAAGGCAAAACTCAAAACCCCTTATCATGTTTACGCCCGTTATGAGGTATATCAGGATAAAAAGAATGTCATGTTCTATAAAATTCCTGATAAAATTCTTGCCCATCTTGGCTTAAATGAAAACAGCGAACGTTTTAATGAAGAATTGGAAGGAGAAGTTTAATAAATGGATTTATACCCGTTCCAGAGCGAGGTTTCTTCCTATGTAGCGGAAAAATTCGCAGAATATCAAACCGACCCTCTTATGGTAACGAGTCAGGTAAGAGTCCCTTTCTTTCAAAATATATCCGCAATTACCGGAGCCGGTAAAACACTTATTTTGGCAGATATAATAACAAAAATGCGCTTAAATATAGGCGCTGAACCGATAGTCCTCTGGATTTCAAAAGGTCGGGTTGTTGTTTCCCAAACCTATCAGAATTTAAGCGTTGGTAAATATGCTGAATTCGTCCCCAATTTTATTGTACTGCCTTTATTGGATTGTAAAAAAACACATATTGAAGATGAATCAAAAGCCTTGCTCCTCATCGCGACGGTAGGTAAATTTAACCAACGGGATATGGATAAAGGCGACCGGATGATTTATAAAGAAAATCTCGATAGCGCTGATATGTCCCTATGGACTATGATTCAACTACGGGAGCTTCCCAATGGTATTAGACGGCCTCTTTTTATAATCTATGACGAAGGACATAATCTTTCAGACCAGCAGACCGAATTGCTTCTCCAATTAAATCCTGATGCTATAATTTCAGCAAGTGCTACAATGCGTACACCTGAAATTTTAAACAAAAAAGTATTGGAGCGTTTCAGAGCTGATAAACAATGGAATGATGCAAATTTTACAACCACAGTAAAAAGTTCTGATGTTGTAAAATCATGTCTAATAAAGCGACAAATTGATTTCAGCGGTTTTGTTACTCCAATGGAATTTGCTATAGATGATTTAATGTCCGATTACAAAAATATGTGCAATTTTATCAATGAAAATGAAATCAATATTCATCCAAAAGTCATATATGTCAGCAATACTAATATTATTGCTGAAACTGGCGAAAGAGACGACCCACAGCTTCCCTTTGAGGAACGAAAATCCCGTCCTATCACTATCTGGAGATATTTGACAGGAAAATATAAAGTTGATCCAGATGAAATTGCTGTATATTGTGACTTAAAAATCGACCCCCGTTTCCCTCTTCCGGCCAATTTTCATTTATTCTCGGGTGGCGATAATGATTACAATGATTTTATTTCAGGTGATTATCATCATATAATATTCAATCTTTCATTGCAAGAAGGCTGGGATGATCCTGAATGCTATTTTGCATATATAGACAAAGACATGGGCTCTCGTGACCAAGTTACGCAGGTTTTGGGACGAGTATTACGCCAACCTATGACGCATCATTTCCCCAATGCAGACTTAAATACAGCTCATATTTATGTTCATGCTGATTCAAAAAATGTAATTGATGAAGCCATTGAAGATATTAAAAAGAAAATAATATCTGAAATTCCTGAAATATCTCTATCTGTCACAAAAGCCCGTTTCCATGGAAAAAATGATAATAAAGTATCGCCAAAGAAAGTGATGCAGTTACCACGGACAACGATTGATTGCACAAACGCTAAAGTGCCAATACGTACCATAGTTTCTAGTATTATAGATTTTTCTAATTCTAATGAAGAAAATATAACTGGAACTGGTACCAGAATTAAAATGCAGCAAATGATAGGCAGTGGAAAAGATGTAAAA
>JAITXS010000179.1 GCA_031284645.1 Spirochaetaceae bacterium
CGGGGACGCATCGCCGTTCCCATGTACCCCAAAAATTTGCAAGAGGCCCTTCTTGCAGCAATCGCCGATCTCCGTTGGCAGGTCGCCAAGGAAAAATCCTCCTATTACTGGATGGAGGAGGGGCTGACCGGCTTCTACTACCAGTGGTTCACGGCCAAAAAGCTTAAAGGCGATCTCAAGGAAGCCTTTATTCAGGATTACATCGCGTGGATAACCAAGGAAAGCGAAGGCACCATGAAGCTCGATAAGGAACTGCGCGGCGTATTCTGGCGTTATGTCCCCTTTGCCCAACCGGTTAAGGAAAAGCTCAAGACCCGCAATTTTATCTACCAAGAGCTTTACCAGAGAGATCTAAATCGCGCCATGTCGGATGGGTATTGATGAGGGTTGAATATAGTATGGTTTTTTCTAAATATATCTTGCTAAAAGGGAGTCAGTATAGTTATATCCGCAGCTATTAGCGTAAATCCCTCTGCCGAAATACTCGTTCATGGTACCCATATCGATGTACCCTTTTGCGCTTTTCATAAACGCTCCTTCGCGCTGAAACGCTTTTGTCGGCAAGAAAGCCCGGCGCGGCAGGCCCTCGTACGAGCAGCCTTTGAGGTATCATCTTCACGATTAATATACTTCCACTACAGGTAAAAGGCAAGCGATTTTATTATTTTGTGAATCATAAACGAGAGGAATACAATAAGCAATTCGCGGTCAGCACCGGACATGGAAGACTTAATGAATGAAAAACAGATGCAGTAATCAGCGATAGAGCCTACAAGAATGGCTGTAAACCTTAAAGCCGTGGCGAATTTTTTTCAGGAGCCCCCGCATTTACCCCCTATGCCAGAAAACGGTATCCCGCACCCCATACCGTTTGTATGTGTACCGGATTGGCCGGGTCTTTTTCTATCTTTTTCTGCAAGCGGTTAATGTGTTCTTTTACGGTATTAAAGTCACCGTACATATCCTCGCCCCAAATTTTATCATAGAGCTTTTCTTTATCAAAAACAATTTCCGGGTTTGACGCAAGGAAAAAAAGTAATTCATATTCTTTATTGGCAAGCTCTATTTCTGTCTCAGAAACAAACACGCGCCGCTTCGCCGGATTTATGGTAAGGTCTCCGGCAATAATTTCACTTTCGGGAGATGCCGTTTTAGTTACCGTTGCTGTAAGCAGGGCGGCATCTGTTATGCGCTTGAAACGTGCAATATGGGATTTTATCCGCTATTTTAGGTACGCAAAATGCGAATGTGGGGAAAACAAAACCAATCACATCATCCTCAAAATTCTTAGTATCTGATTTAGCGGCTTGGATAATGGAATAGTGGTTTCCATCTGATAAATACTTAGCCGCATATAAACAATTCCCTATGGCTGTAAAATAAAAAACTTTCATTTAAATTCTCCTTCAAAAAAGATTTTACAAAGGTTGTTGTTCGGAGGCGTGAAGTTTCCGAACAACAACCTGATTATTGCGCGGCTTCTTCACGGGGCGGCTTTCCGAAACGCGGCCCGTGGGGATGTGGAATTTCCCGTTTTGGAGAATAGATATTTACTCCAAAACTGATGTACGGATTAGCGGTCAACGTCCAATTATCCATAAAGTTTTTGTCCGTTTCGCCCCAGTTCCTTGAATGTCTATCATTTTCGCTGATATTTGTCACACCGAGAAATGACCACGCGACATTCACACCACCTTTGATAAAGAACGTGTCGGTGATGTCAAATTTCAACCCTGCGTCGGCACCGACACCGAAATTAAATATTGACCTGACATAATCAGTTCCACTTTCCTCATACCGTTCATACAGTCCGTTTGCGCCAATACCAATACCGGTTTGTAGCGTCAGTTTATCCATGAAATGAACACGGAACGCCGGTCCAAAAAACCCGGCACCCTGAAAATCATGGGTGTCATCTCCCACCATCGGACCGTCTATGATCCATGAAAAAATATTCCGAAGTTTTTACCATTCCAAAAGGAATAACCCTCGAAGTTCATACCCGGCGAACCGAAATAGCTGTTTTCTACATCGGGGATGTGTTCAATGGTGTTCCCGAATTCAAAACCAGCGGACAGGGTGGTTTCATTCGCGGGAACCACAAAAGGTGCGGCTTCTTGTGCGGAAACCGCAAAGGGCAATACAAGAACCAAACAAAGAAAAGCAATTACAATTCTTTTCATAAAAGACTCCTTAAAAAGTGTTATTGAAAAGTTACTGTATAGATGTAAACTGGTTGTCAAGAAAAGGTCAATTTTTTGTCAACTTTTCTGGTGATGAGATTACAATCCCTTGGTAAACTCCAACGCACCGGCGGGGCAGGTTTTGATACAGGAACCGCATCTTTTACAGCGGTAACTGTAGTATATTCGGGTTCTATCGTCCACCATAATGGCATTTTGAGGACATACCTTTTGGCATTTTCCGCAAAATGTGCATTTGTCGTCTTTACAAAGGACTTTTACGGTCTTTTCGCCCTGTTTTGCGGGAGCGAAAAAAAGAAAATTGATAAGTTTTAGCATTATAACTCCTTATTTACGAGGGCCTACGGGAGAGGTTCCTCCGTTTATCCCGCTCTTTGCTGCCGAATATGTCTGCGAAGCCGAATAAAATACGGCAAAGAACCAATAATCCGGTCGCTTGCAGCCAATTCAGCCTTGGCAATCCCAAAAGTGCGGGCAGGAACACGTTCCACAGTAGCATGGTTATTGCACCGAAGGCCGCTGCCGCAGCTAACATAACGGCTATGCCCAATGGAATAGAAAACAGTTTTGAAGATTTTCTCATAAGTAACTCCTTACCTATGTAGACAAGTGAAGGGGCAAAATATTTTACAAAAATTGATTTTTTAAAATTTTTTACTCTTAGCGGCACCACGGATCTCCCCCGCGAACCGGTGAGCGGGTTCTTCCGCTTCTTCGTATATTTCAGGTTTTTTGTTGCTTCTGATTACGGTTTATTCAAAAATAATGTGGGGCATTTCAAATTTCGTATAACATCATAATTCACCCCGTAATTCATATTATATAGGAAAAATAATGTTCAAACAAACAAAAGCATTAGTCGTATTCGCCGTGATAGCCCGCATGACAGTAGGCTGTACAAAACGCGCCGAACCGCCACAAGTCGTCGCCGAGGAAAATCTGCTGGATAACGATATGACTCCGGCAACAGAGTTAGCGGCATTTTCAACAGACGAGTCCGAATTGATCGTGGAAGGCCTTGCGGAAGAAAAAAAATCACCCAAGGTCTACACAACGGTAAACGGGCCTTGCCGCAGAAATTCACGCGCTCCCTGAAAACAGCGCGGACGCATCGCTCGTCATCGCGCTTCAAGGCGATGCCATAACCATAGATGCCCTTTCTGCGGAATTCGGCGCAACAACCGAAGCGGTAGCCTGAACAACTTCGTCTATCGTTCCGGCTGTATGCGAAGGTTTTTATGGCGCGATAAAAAAATGCGAAGCATTTTGCGCCATAAAAACTTTGGGTGGAGTGGAGCGTGGGAGCCGAAGGCGACCTAGCGAAACGGAACCCCGAGGGGCTTTAG
>JAITXS010000061.1 GCA_031284645.1 Spirochaetaceae bacterium
CAAATACAAGAACTGGGGATCCCGCTTGTCGGAGCTCTTAATATGAGTGACGAGGCCCAGGCCAAGGGCATAGATATCAACGAAAATAAACTCGGCGCTTTGATCGGCGTTCCTTTTGTTAAAATCAGCGCACACAAATCAGAGGGACTCGATCACTTGCTGGATCGTGTGGACGAATTTGTCAAAGAACGGGAACGTATAGAAGAAGCAAGTCTTAACGATGTGCAGAATGCCGACAATACTCTTGCGCACGTTGATTCATCCCTGCGGAAACTCATGTACAGCGATAAAATCGAAGAAAAAATCAACGAACTGAGTCTTTTGCTTGCGCCGGATATCGGACGGGGAAGCGGCAGTTTAAGCAAGGCCGAAAAGCGCGGCAGAGGGGGCGAGCGCTATCTTGCCATCAAACTCCTTGAAAAAGATCGCCTGACCGAAGAGTTCATCGGAACTTTACCCGAACAGGAAAAAATAAAAAAGACAACAAAACAGGCAATCGCCGATATAGAAAAATACTGCGGCAAAGACAGCGAAATTGTCATTTCAGAACAGCGCTATGTTTATCTGCGCGGGATCATAAAAGAATCGGTTCTCTGCCGCAAAAAGCAGCGCTTCTCTCTTACCGAATCCATCGACAACGGGATCATGAACCGCTTTCTTGCCCTGCCGATCTTTCTTGCTGTGCTCTGGTGTATTTTTCAGCTTACTTTTACCATCGGCGCTTACCCGCAAAGTTGGCTTGAGAGCTTGTTCGGCCTTGCATCTCATGCTGCGGAAAACGCCCTTGAAGGCTCTCCTTTGCTTCAATCGCTGGTCGTGGATGGTATTATAGGCGGTGTGGGCAGTGTCTTTAGTTTTGTGCCGCTTATCGTAATACTCTTTTTCTTTCTTTCAATTCTTGAAGACCTTGGCTATATGTCACGTGCAGCCTTTGCCACGGACAAATTATTGAATATGTTCGGCTTGCATGGTCAGTCAATTTTCCCGATGACGCTTGGTTTCGGTTGTTCGGTGCCTGCTATCCTTGCATCCCGTACCTTAAAAAGCCGCAGGGACCGTATTTTGACTGTTCTTGTTACCCCGATGATGAGTTGCGGCGCAAAACTTCCGATTCATGTGCTCTTTGCCGGAGTGTTTTTTGGTAAAAACGCTCCTAATATTATTATTTTAGTTTATCTCTGTGGTATTATTCTTGCGCTGCTCTCTTCGCTGATACTCAAGCATACTATTCTGAGGGGAGCTCCCACTCCTTTTGTGCTGGAACTTCCCCCGTACCGTATGCCGACAACACGCGGTGTACTGAGTCATGTTTGGGAAAAATTCTTTCTGTATTTTAAGAAGGCCGGAACCGTGATTCTTGCCTCCTCAATCCTTATCTGGTGTATTACCAGTTTTCCGCGTTTTAACGCGACAGAAGCAGATACCAACGCGTGGACAGCGGATTATTACAAACAAGCTCAACGTCCGGGGACAGATACGGAGAAAAACGATGAGGACAGCCTTTCCGAATACCTTCTTGTCCGGGAAGCCGAAGCTTCACTTGAGTACAGCGCTGCGGGACGAATCGGATATGCTATTGAGCCTCTGTTCCGTCCTCTCGGTTTTAACTGGAAGATGAGTGTCGCGACTCTTACCAGTTTTGCCGCAAAAGAGGTCGTTGTCTCCACTTTGGGTATAGTCTATCAGATTGGAAATCAGGAGGAAGAAGGAAGTATCGGACTTCGGGAGGCTCTTGCAGCAGATACGACTTTAGGTACGCCTGAGAAGGCGCCGCTTGCGGCCTTTTCTTTTATGCTGTTTATGCTCATTATTCCGCCGTGTTTTGCCGCTCTTGCTACGATACGAAGCGAACTTGGCGGGAAATGGCTTGCTTTTGAATGGGTCTATTTATTTTTACTCGGCTGGGTGGTAAGCTTTATCGTCTTCCAGTTGGGAATGGCCCTATAGGGATAAAAAAGGAACGGATATGAACAAAGATATTATTATAACGATTGCCGTGATTACTATCGCGGCGGTTTTTATGTTCGCGCGCCTTATCAGGCTTTTCCGATCAAAAAAGACTCCCTGCGATTGCTGCGGGGCTTGTTCGAGCGGCAGAAGCGCGGGCATGAAAAAAGTCAAAGAAAACAGTGAAAAAGGGTTGCCTCATGGTTGTAGCGTCAATTGATATTCAAAACGGACAGGTTGTTCAGCTTAAACAGGGGGAAGAGCTTGTTCTCCGGCGGGATGATGCGCTTGCCTTGGCGCAGGAATTTGATAAATACGGTGAAGTTGCCGTCATTGATCTTGACGCTGCTATGGGTAAAGGCTCCAATATCGAAATGATGAAGCCTTTGTTTCGTGCGGCGCGGTGCAGGGTCGGCGGCGGTATAAGAAGCGTGGAGCAGGCTGTAGAGCTTGTCAGTCTTGGCGCTGAAAAAATCATTATCGGCTCCACCGCCTTCCGTTGTCCCGGCAAGGATGGCTTTGCCGTTAATACGGTATTTCTTAAAGAACTTGCCCTGAAAATCGGGCGCGAACGGCTGATTGTTGCGGTCGATTCCCGCGGGGATACGATTGTCGTAGACGGCTGGAAAACCGATACCGGACTCCCTCTTGTTGAATGTGCCGCTGAACTTGAAGAGTATGCAGGGGAACTACTCTGGACCTGCGTTGAACGCGAAGGCACCATGACGGGTATCAACATTGCGCGGCTTTACGCTTTACGGGGTCGTGTTTCCTGTCAAATTACCGCTGCAGGGGGCGTATCGACCCTTGCCGAACTGGAAGAAATCGCTCAAGCCGGCTGTGACACACAGCTCGGGATGGCTCTGTACACGGGAAAAATCAAGCTTGCCGATGCTTTTTCCGTGAGTTTAAACTGGAAAAAAGGTATTCCGGATACGGTGTTCAAGGAGGACGTCCGGCATAATCCGGCGGAAAGGCCCACTCGTATGCTTTTACCGATTGTCGTCCAATCTGAGGACGGGCAGCTTTTAATGAGTGCTTACACGGATAAAGAGGCGCTCTCAGAGAGCTTTGCGCGGGGGAATCTTTGTTTTTACAGCCGAAGCAGGGAAAAGCTCTGGATGAAGGGCGAAAGTTCCGGCAATACCCTAAAATTACTGAGACTTCGGGCTGACTGTGACCGTGATGCCCTGAGTGCCCTGGTAAGGCCGACAGGCCCTGTCTGCCATACCGGTGCGTATTCCTGCTTTGAAACAGGGCAGCAGTACAGCCTTGGCTATCTGCAATCAGTTATTAACGAACGGCTCTCCGCCTTGGGTTCCGACTCATATACGGCATCGCTTTCCACGGATAAGGTAAAACGCAAAGTGATGGAAGAAGCCTATGAGATATGTACGGCGCGTTCCCGGGATGAAAGCGTCTGGGAAGCGGCTGATCTGTTTTTCCATACGATACTGCTCCTTTCCAAAGAAGGCATAGCCATTGACGAGGTTCTTGCCGAGTTGGACCGGCGCCATAAAGAAGACCGTGCAAAAAAGAAACGCTTTATCGGATAGGCTTTGATAATTCATGTTTGAGCGTTCATTTTGTTCCGGAGACATCCTTTTTTGATGAGAATTTTCAATTGCATCCTACCCCTGTTGACAGTCTCTTGAATTATTACCTAAAGTTAGTGTATAGAATTACTTGTAGGTTTTATACGCTTTTATAATTCTTTTTTCATGGAGAGTGTTATGGATTTAAATTGTTCCGAAGTTGAAGACGAGAAAATGCATGTCAGCCACACGGAGGAATCCGCTTGCACGGCGGGGGCGATTTTTATGCCTTCCCGCAGTGCTCTTGATGATGATGAAGATGACTTTGATGAGGATGAAGACGATGAGGACGACTTTGAGGATGACGGAGACGATGAGGATTACGACGACGACGATGATGATGACTTTGATGATGAATTTGATGACGATGAGGATGAAGAAGACGATGACTTTGAAGATGATTTTGACGAAGAAGACGATGACTTTGAGGATGAAGACGAGGAAGAATAAGCTTCCTTTATTCGCAGCGCAGGATCATCCGTTTTTACTGTGCACAAAGCATGTGTAGGCCTTCGAAAACCGGCTGAAGCTCATCAAACTTCATAAGGGCGTATCTGTCCAGGGATGTCGGCATATTGTTTACGATAACGATGGATGCGCCGTGACGAAGGGCTGTTTCAGGAAGAGCTGCGGCCGGATACACGCTTAGGCTTGTTCCTAAAACGAGCATCAGGTCGCACAAAGAGGCTTCTGATTCTGCCTCGCGCATCGCCTCAAGGGGGAGCCTTTCGCCAAAAAAGGTAATCGCAGGCTTTAAAATACGATTGCATTTCGGACAGACCGGAAACATGCCTTTTTTGACAATTTCGACAACCTGATTAAAGGGGACACGGATACCGGAACAGCGCATACAGTAATGGACAGCCGGTGATCCGTGCACTTCAATAACATGGAGAGCACCGCCCTTTTGATGAAGAAAATCAACGTTTTGTGTGATAATCGCCTTGATTAAGCCTTTCTTTTCAAGTTCGGAAAGGCAGGTATGCACGATAGACGCCGGATATGCATCTGCATTGTAGATAAATTCTCCGGCCGTCTTGTAATAGTAGCTCGGATCGTGCTCGAAATAATCAATATCGAAGATTTTTGAGGCGTCAAATTCCTGGTACAGACCGTTTTTCCCACGAAAATCCCTGATGCCGGAAAGCGTGCTCACCCCAGCACCGCTCAGTGCGACACAGTGTTTTGAGTCACAAATTTTCTGATACAATGCTTTGATTTTTTGATCCATACGGGCGCTTCCTTTTCGAGTGTTTTCGGATTATACAAAATAAGGACGGTTTTCAATACTCAAAATGTTGAGACTGCCCCTCATGTATTTTTAATATATGCCCGTCGCTCCACAGACGTTCAAGCTCGTAAAAATCACGGGCCTTTTCTGTCATAAGATGAATGACCGTTCCGCCAAGATCGATAAAATCCCAGTCATCGTCTTTCCGGTTTTTTCTGTTTTCGTTCAGAATCCTGATTTTTTTATCTTTAATAAAATCTTTTATATGCCGCCTTAAACCGGCGCGCTGGGCAGCGCTTGTTACTGTGGCAAGGATAAAAAAATCAGTCCATCCATAAAGGGGGCGCAGGTCAATAAGAACAACCTGGCCTCCCTTGTGTTCATCTAACAGTAAGGCAAGCTGAAACGCGGTGTCGTAATGTTTATCCGGCGGGGATTTGTTTTCCGGCACGGCCTCGCCGCTCACGTTAACTGTATTAGTTTCTTGTTCTTCGTCCATTAAAATCCTTCCCGATTATCAAGGTAAAATCGGCTTTATACTCATAATTTTGCGGATCGTTTTCATAATTATCCTGTCTGCTGTCCGTGATGATGTTTTCACAGTGTATAATGTCCGCAAAGCTCTTGACTTCTTCCGTTTGATTTATGTGATCAATAATTGTTGTTTTAGGATAATCATTGTGCTCCGCATTAGCGGTTTTTATGACGTCGTACCCGAATACGCGGATTAATTCAGCAGTGCGTCCGGCCAGTCCCGCAACGCCGGTTCCGTTCAAGACCTCCACCGTAATAACCCGCCCATTGCTTGAAAAGGCCCCTTCCCGCGTTAAAGATGCCAAAGTCTGCCGTACGATATCTTTGACAAGGCTTGCGTCATAAAAGGGGAAAAGCAGCTGTTTCCCGGACACCTCGCGGTAATTCCCTCCGACACTTTGCAGCACAATCCTGTCCGTATCAATTTTTGAAAGCTCGTCGAATAATTTAAGTCTTACCCTTTGATTCATATTTGTCCGCATTAAAGCGCTTATTCTCATATTAACTTCCGGCTTTTTTATATAATTAATTTTTTCCTGCAATTTTTTTAAAAAGCCGACAAAAAAGCGCTCCTGCCTTTGAGCTAATGATTCAATAGCACTTGCATTATCGTTCTCTCTGGATCCATACAAGATATATTCCCGTGCTTTATCTCCGTCAAGAACTATCCGGCCCGATGGGAAGAGGATTGAGTCTTTGCCGTCAAAAACCTCTATTGCCCGCGGGATTAAAATGCTAACGCCGTCAAGAATATCGACCATTTTTTCAAGTGAAGGAAGATCAAAGATAATCGAATAATTAATGTCCAAGGCAAGCAGGTCTTCGATTTCATTAATGAAACTATCAGGATTGTTCCCGTCATACAGCGCGTCAATACGGTCAACTCTGTTTATCTTTTTTAAGATACGTCCGATGTCGCCGGGAATATTAAAAAGCGCCCCTCTGTTTGTCTTGGGGTAGTAGAGAACAATATAAGAACACAGCGGTTTATTATCATGTTCAAACACAAACAAAGTATTGACAACAAGATCTTCGGTATCGGATACAAGAGCACTGTTTCCCGAAAGCGTGTAGTAGACCAAGCCGCCTGCAAGCATGACAACAACGATGATGATGCCTATTAAAAGTAATATGCTGAAATCAGTATTTTTATTTCTCACCGGACCGCCGTTATGATCTCCTTAATGATTCTATCAGCGTCAGAAACCGGAACTTGGCAGCTTCCCACTTGTTTGTGCCCTCCGCCGCCATAGTGCAGCAACAGGCTTCCGATATCCACTGCCGCGCTTTTATTGATGATACTGTAGCCTACGGTAATAACGGTATTAAGTTTTCCTTTGCCGTCCACAACCCATACCGATATATTTTGTTCAGGAAAGAGTATATAGGGCAGAAAACGGTTGCCCGCAAAAATCGTTTCTCTGCCGCGAAGATCCACAAGAACGGCATTACCTTCAATTTTTCCGGCTTCTTTAATCATCTTGATATACAGCTCATGTTGTTCGCGGTAAACGGAAACACGTTCCCTAACATTGGGCAGGGCAAGTGTCTCGTCAATTGAGCTCGTGCGCAGCGCGGAGGCGATTTCTTTCATTAAATCAAAATTACTGACTTTAAAATCGTGGAATCTACCAAGACCGGTGCGCGGGTCTGCAATGAATCCCAGCAAAACCCAGCCTTCAGGATGGAGTATCTCAGCTTCGGAGAGAGAGCCCGAATCAATTTTATCGGTAAAGTGTACCATTTCGGCGTATCTTCCCAGCTTTGTCTCTCCGCCGTAATAGTCGTAAATTATTCTGGCACAGCTTGGTGCCGGTTTCGAGGCGCCCTGAAAGTGTATTTTTCCGTCAAGCCGCTCGCTCTCACTGGAATGATGGTCGAACCACAGTCCGCAGTCCTTGATATAGGGCACATTTGCGACAATATCGTTTTCGTTTGCCCGAACCAAGCCATCCTGAATATCTTTGGGGTGCACAAAAAGCCACTCGTTGACCAAACCCAACTCTTCCAAAAGGACGGCGCACGCCAAACCGTCAAAATCAGATCTTGTTATTAAACGCATCTTTTCTCCAAGTCCAAGTATCACTCACTATAACAGATTTTTTCTGATAAGGGAACAGGGATTTGAATGAATTGCGCGTGATAAAACAACGGCGGGTGATTGTCTATTAAAAGCTGTGCATACTCGCAGAGCTTGGAGCCGCTCTTGCCGCCGGATCGATTATCTCCGGAGGATGTCTGTTAAGGGAGAGGAGGTTGTCTCCTCTCCCTTAATGGTAAAGTTATTACTTTAGTATGTCAGCCAAAGCCGCTGCCAGTGACTCAGGGTCAGTTGGGTCAAAATCATCCTCATCCATCTCCCCTACCATTATTTCAATAAAAGCCGGCGGGTACTCATTGTAGGTGTTGTAGTAATCTTTCACTTTTAAACCAAAGTTTTTCCATGCAACTTTCACTTTCCTGTCTGCAACCTCAAAGTTGGGGTCGGTGTTCTCAAGTGCGTCATACGCATCAGTTTCGTACAGAACCTTAGCATACAATTCTTTTACATCGTTGTTCAGAGCTTTTTTTGCTGCAGCAAGGTCAACAGACGGATCAACCACTGGGGGGGTAACAACAGGCGGGTTAACCACAGGTGGAGTCGATGATGATGAATCGCAAGCGATGCTTACAACAAAGATCCCGAAAATCAATACGAAAACGGCGATAAGTGATTTTGCCATAATTTTTCTCTCCTCATTTATGTTTTATTTGTTCAAGTGTCAACGACACTTTTAACCACTCTTTGGTTTTGGGCTTGGGACAACAGGGATTCGGAACGATAAAAAATCCTCTTGGCCCAAGCCCCTACGGCATAAAAAAACCACAAAAGGCACGGAAAAATAGTTGTTTCCGTGCCTTTTGTGGCTGTTTTTTCTTGAGATGCTTTTAGATTTTCTTTACTTAAAATTTCATTTTTTGCGTGTTTTTTAACATGAGAATTGGGTAATTCCCTCAGAGGGGGATTGACAAACTTTTTTTTACTTAAATAATAATTTGGGTATTGGGTATTGGGTATTGGGTATTGGGTATTGGGTATTGGGTCGCAACGCTGTGGACATACGCAGACAGGTATCCTGCTACCGTGTCAGTCAAAGAGAAAATAGATCGGACGCTTTCCGATATTAAATCTCTCACCCTTTTCCTCATAAGGAAAGTTTATGATGAATGTCATGATTCTGTCAAGAGGTTTCAGCACTGCGCCTGCTTGTCTGTACCGGTAATTTACGGTACTATTAAATATAGTAAAGGATTATGCCATGAGAGTTGTTATAAAAAAAGATTTTACAGCGGTCAGCTTGTGGGCTGCTGAGTATATCGTAAAACGAATCAACGCGAAGCCGGTCGATGCCGGTGAGCCGTTTGTATTGGGACTTCCCACCGGATCAAGTCCGCTTGGTATTTACAAAGAGCTTGTCGCCGCATATAAGCGCGGTAAGGTTTCTTTTAAAAATACCGTAAGCTTTAACATGGATGAATATGTCGGGCTTTCACCGGAACATCCTCAGAGTTATCGTTTTTTTATGAACGAAAATTTTTTTAACCATATAGATATAAAAAAAGAAAACACTCATGTTTTAAATGGCTTGGCGGATAATCTTGAGACTGAATGTGAACGCTATGAAGAAAAGATAAAATCTTTTGGCGGTATTGATCTGTTTTTAGGCGGTATGGGTGAGGACGGGCATATTGCGTTTAATGAACCCGGTTCTTCGTTGGGTTCCCGCACGCGGGTAAAAACACTTACCGCAGAAACCAGAGCCGTCAATTCGCGGTTTTTTGACGGTGATGTCAATAAAGTTCCCGCTACAGCGCTGACCATCGGTGTCGGTACGATAATGGATGCGCGGGAAGTACTGATTATCGTCAGCGGACGAAAAAAAGCACGCGCACTTGCCGCCGCCATCGAAGGTAGTGTAACGCAAATGTGGACACTCTCCTGCCTGCAAATGCACTCCAAAGCAATCATTGTGTGTGACGAAGATGCGGTCGATGAACTAAAAGTAGGCACTGTCCGTTATTTTAAAGATATTGAAAGCGGATCTTGAGGAATTACGGTTCACTGCGAAGATATGCGCCGATAACTTTTCCTACGCCGCTTTCGGTGTTTGTGGGAGCCGTATAACGGGCGGCTTCTTTGACGCTCGGCAGGGCGTTCTCCATTGCATAGGAAAATCCCGCCCACTGTAACATCTCAATATCATTGTCCGAATCGCCAAAGGCCGCCGTTTCATCAGCCTGAATATGCAACAAGCCGCTCAGATAGCGTAAAGCTTTCCCTTTGGTCGTTCCCAATGCATTTATTTCCAGATTTTCGGCAAATGACGAACTGCGGGTAAATTCGCCTAATGTGTTTACTTTGTTTATAAATTCCTGCCGTATATCTTTTTGAATGTAGTCCAGTGTAAATTTTTCGACAGATTTGCCTTTGCAAAAGTCCGCTATATCATCAATAGGCGTAATACCGCGCAGAATCGCGTCCGCAAACTTTCCGATGCCAAGGGCGCGGTGGAATTCCGGCAGCATACTCGACGACAAATACGCCCTCCCCTCGTAAAAGATGGTGCAGACAATTTCGCTCGGTGTGTAGCTTTGTAATATATGTGCAATGCCGCCGCTCTGCACTTCCGGAATCAGGCTGCGGTAGATTATTTCGTTTGTTATTACATCAACAATAGCCGCACCATTCGATACAATGCAATATCGCACACACGGCAGCTGAGCCAACACATCTTGTATCACCGAATAGGTTCTGCCGGTCGCTATACAAACCATTATGCCATGTTCGGCAGCTTGAGATAAGGCCGTAATGTTTTCGGACGACACCGTCACGTGGTCGGCAAGTAATAAGGTTCCGTCTAAATCAAGGCTTATCAGTTTGATCATATCAGTTTATTTTTTAAGTGTAAGTAAAATATCACCTTGCTTGACATGCTCCGCTTTGGTAGCGGTGATCTCGGTAAAAGCATCGGAATTCACAATGACAAGTGGTGTTTCCAGCGAAAAACCGGCCGCTTGTATCGCCGGAATATCAAAATCTATAAGCGGTGTGCCGATTTTTACCACATCACCTTCGGCAACGGCAGGGGTAAAGCCGCTCCCTTTTAATGTTACCGTATCCATGCCGATATGCACTAAAATCTCTATTCCGTTATCGGATATCAAGGCAATGGCATGTTTAGAATCAATCACCATATCAACTTTTCCGTTTAGCGGCGAAACAAGGTGACCATCATCGGGAATAATCGCGACTCCTTTTCCTAAAGTACCGCTGGAAAACGCTTCGTCTTTAACTTTATCAAGCGGCACAATTTTACCGTTTAAGGGGCTTACAATCGTTAAAACGTTTGAATGTGCGCCCGTCTTAAAGATACCTGCAAGAAAATCGCCGAATGATGCCATGCCCGTCTCCTTCTGGAATTTTATTACACAGTATACGGAATTTTGGTGCTTGTCAACCGCGCGCAGTGCCTCTGTCGCGCAGTGCCTATGGCGGTTTTTTCGATACTGCTTTACTGCTTTACAATTATGAAATAAGCTGGATCTGTTTATGTATCGGATTAGGCATATATTTTTTAACGGAGGAATTTGGTCATGATGAAGTATTTGCAAAAACTTGGAAAAAGTTTGATGCTGCCTGTGGCGTGTCTGCCGGTAGCGGCAATTTTGATGGGGATTGGATATTGGATCGACCCGACCGGCTGGGGCGCTAACAGTGTTATCGCCGGTTTCCTTATCAAGGCAGGCGGCGCGATCATCGACAACATGGCGATTTTGTTTGCCATCGGTGTTGGTGTAGGAATGTCCAAAGACGGCGAAGGTACTGCCGCGCTTGCCGCTCTTATCTCGTGGCTGATGATGCAAACCATGCTCTCGCCGGCGGCTTACAGCATGTTTTCGGGTATTCCGATTGACCAGGTCCCGGCGGCTTTTGGTAAGCTGAACAATCAGTTTATCGGCATTATCTCCGGCCTTATCGGTGCAACGTGTTACAACAAGTTTTCCAAAACGCAATTGCCCGATGCGCTGTCGTTCTTTAGCGGGCGCCGTTGTGTGGCGATTATCACCGCAGGCGTGTCCCTGTTGGCCGTTCTCGTGCTTTCGTTTGTATGGCCGCTTGTATACGGCGGACTTATTTCGTTTGGCGAGATGATCGTTTCGGCAGGCCCTGTGGGCGCGGGCATTTACGGCTTTCTTAACCGCCTGCTTATTCCCGTTGGTCTGCATCACGCGCTTAACAGCGTTTTCTGGTTCGATGTTGCCGGTATCAACGACTTGGGTAAATTCTGGAACGCAGCATTAGGCGGCGTGCATGGACAAACAGGTATGTATATGACGGGCTTCTTCCCGGTGATGATGTTCGGTCTGCCTGCTGCCTGTCTTGCGATGTATCACACCGCTAAAACAAAGAACCAAAAAATTGTAGCCGGTTTGTTAGTTTCCGCGGCGCTTTCGGCGTTTTTTGTCGGCATTACCGAGCCGATTGAATTTGCATTTATGTTCCTGGCACCGCCGCTCTATCTGGTTCATGCCATTCTTACCGGCATTTCGCTGGCTGTCACCACAATATTACCCGTGCGCTGCGGCTTTAACTTTAGCGCCGGTTTTATCGACTGGTTCCTAAGCTTTAAGGCACCTATGGCAGTTAACCCGCTATTAATGCTGCCCATCGGTGCGGTTTACGCCGTTATTTACTATATTGTGTTCCGTTTCCTTATTGTTAAATTCAACTTTAAAACCCCGGGACGCGAAGATGATGACGAAGCGGACGAGCGTGAGAAAAATGCCGTTATCAAAGGCAACGCGAATTTCGCACAGGTGGCGGCAATTTGTCTGGAAGGCTTGGGCGGCAAGGATAATATTGCGTCGCTTGAATACTGCGCCACGCGCTTGCGAACCGAAGTAAAAGACACCACGCTGGTAAATGAAAAAAAGATAAAATCCGCCGGCATTGCGGGTATTATCAGGCCAAGCAAAACAGCGGTGCAGATTATTATCGGGACGAAGGTGCAATTTGTCGCTGATGAAATGACAAAGCTTTTAAAGTAATGATGATGAGCGAACAAATCCTGCGTGAAGCATGCGTTGAAACACAGGCGGAAATTGACGCCGCCGCTTTCGCCGGCGCCGACCGCATCGAACTTTGTTCGCGGCTTGATATCGGAGGGCTTACTCCGCCGCTTGAGATGGCGGAGTATGCGCTTTCAAAAAAACTGAACGTTGCCGTGATGATTCGGGAAGCCGAGGGCTTCTCCGTCTCAGACGGCATTGCGCGTCTTAAAGCGCAGATGAACGCATTTTGCGATACCGGTATTGACGCCTTTGTGTTTGGTTTTTTAACCCTGCCAAAGCCGTGCGCACTGAGCGAGGAAAATGCCGCATTGAATGTGTCAGGTGAATATAAAAAAACCTCAGGCAGCACTCAATCCGTCAAGATTGACATTGATGCGGTCAGCGAACTATGCGCGGCGGCAGGCGGCAGGGAAACGGTGTTTCATATGGCATTTGACGAGTTAGCTCAAGACGCCCACTTTGACGCCATTGACACGCTTGTCCGTTTAGGCTTTACGCGAGTTTTAACCAAGGGCGGACATGGCAAGGCAGAAGACAATATCGCTCAGCTCAAGCGGCTCAACGACTATGCAGCAAGCAAACCCGGGTTTTCCATTTTATGCGGCGGCGGCGTTACCGATGGAAACTACCTCACTATCGCCGCTAAAACCGGTATACGTCAATTTCATGGCCGCCGCCTTGCCATAGGTACTTAGGGGTAAAATTATCACCACGTGATTCACACAAAATTGGTACCCCGTGATGCCTAAAAATAAAACCTAGCCGAAAAAGCTGATGACCAAGAATTAAAAACCTGGCCCAAAATATAATAGGTCTACAGAAAGGTAGATCAGAATGGGGTTAGATATGCATAGCAGACACGAGATTGT
>JAITXS010000063.1 GCA_031284645.1 Spirochaetaceae bacterium
ATAAAAAAAATCTCAAAATTATTTTGAGGAGGAAACATGAAAAAAAATACATTGATTTTATCGGGGATACTGGGGCTTATGCTGGTATTCGTTTTCGGCGCGTGCGATACCGGAAGTTCGGGGAATACCGATCCGAAAGTAATTAGAATTACCGGAATTACTAGCGACGATACAGCGGGTGCAGTATTGGTCAGCCTTTCGATTTTTGATAATCTTCAGAATGCGCAAGACCCCACAAAGCATACCGCCATTGCAGTTCCGGTTGCTGTAGGCACCATAACAGACGGAAGCGTTACGTTTGCTTTGACGGTACAAAGCGGAGGGAATCCATCAGCACAACCGTGGACCGGTAACGGAGAATACTATATCGGGCTCGGGACATTGAACGGAGGGGCACAGCCGCCTTATACACAGGTTAATAACTGGGCATATGGTACCGGCGTTGTACCGTCAAAATACAATATTGACGCAGGCCTGAAGACAATTTCATTAGCGGAATTTAGGAAGCAATAACCATAAGTTCTTGGACTTTATTTGAACGAGAGTTCGTGTTTACGGATTTTTCAAAAAGTAAACACCCGGGGCAGCCACCGCCTCGGGTGTTTGTGTGTATAATGGGGTTTTGGGTCATAGGGTCATGGGTCTTGATTTTACTAGTAATCCTCCAGTTCGTTCCCAACTCTCCTGTTCCCATTTCCGTCCTGCGTGTCCTTTGAGGTCATTCAATCTTATATTAATTAGAAACATATATTGACATTGTCATTATAATATAATTATATTATATATATGGATGACTCCAATATAACATGGGATCCAAATAAAAACAAACAAAATGTCGCAAAGCATAACATTTCGTTTGATGAAGCCAAGACTGTATTTTATGATCAAAACGCTCAAGTTATACATGATCCCGATCACTCTATCGAGGAAAACAGGTTCATTATATTGGGCTTAAGTCAATTACTCAATTTGTTAGTTGTGTGTCATTCTTATCGGGAAAAAGATGATATTGTCAGGATAATATCGGCAAGGAAAGCATCAAAAAATGAAACTAAACATTATGAAGGATAGATTAATGAGAAAAGAATATGATTTTTCAAAAGCAAACCCAAATCCTTATATAAAAAAATTACGGAAACAAATTTCCATAAGAATAGATATTGACACAATAGAATATTTCAAAAAACAGGCAGAAGAAAAGGGGATAGCATACCAAAATTTAATAAATTTATATTTAGGTGATTGTGCACTAAATGAAAGGACAATAAATATTGTTTGGAAATAACGGGAATATCCATGCCCGCGCATTGGGTATGGGATAGAGTAAAACCTTTGTTTGCGGTATCGCGTACCGGATGAATTCCGTTCCCTATTATTGAAAAAAATACCCGCTTGACCAATCGCCCCTAAAAAGCGTAGTATACTATAAGGATGACAGAGTCACTTTGACGCCGCATCGCGGCAAGAGGCAAGGTCTTATGGGTAGTGTGGCGGAGCTAGACTGTCTGTTCTGCAAGGAAATTGCGGCGTTGATCTGCCTGGTGTGGTAGCACGATGAATGTTACCAATGAGCTGCAGCTCAGGGCCGGCGGGGAGAGGTCTTTGACACGAATAAAAGACAGACGCGGGGCAGAGATCGGGGATAGTATCGAAAATCTGAAAAAGCAGGCGTTTCAATACTTAAAAGAAGGGAAGATCGAACAAGCGCTTGAGGCTCTACAGGAGGCTCTTCGTATTGATTTTGATGATGCCGAGCTTCTCTGGACGCTCAAATGCCTTAACTGGTGGCTTGAAAAAACCAAGTGCCTTGAGAAAATAAGCGCCCCCTATGATCGGGGATTCTTTATTATGTCCCAGTGGAAGGGATTTTATGCGTTTTTGGACAAGATTGGTCAAGCGTATGAAAATAGCCGTTATGCCATACGGCATTTTGTTTCGTCCCTCGCCTTGCAATCCTTTGAAGAGGCGCTCTGTGACGGGGTAATTCGGCACGACCCGTTTTTGTTTCTGCAGATCGGACGCTGCTATAAAGCTATCGGGGACTATGACACTGCGTTGGAATACCTCAAAAAAGCGGCGGGTTTTATGCAGGAAAGCGGCGAGGCGCTCTGTGAGCTTGCCGATGTGAACGCACTTGTCGGCGAGACAAAACAGGCCAAGGTGCTTTTTCGGGAAGCTTTTTTTGTAAATCCGGAGAGCATTGATATCCACGAGATGGAGTCATCCGTCATCGTGAAGCTTGCCGAAAGCGTCCGTGATTTGGGAGTGAAGCCCGATATGCTCAGCGAATGGATCCCTGTGTACGGAACTTTGTTCGGGGTATTTTCGGTAAAACGGGAATTAAAGCTCGTTGAATTGGGGAAATTAAAGCAGGCAATATTTACGCTTGAAAATGATGTGCGGAATAATAGCGAAGAAAAAAGTATGCTGGTGCCAAGGCTTTTAAATAAATATTTGTGGCTTTTGGATCATTATGAAAACACAAATGAAGAAGGTGCTTTGATGAACGAAGTGCTGTTGAAAATAAAACTCATAGACCCGCGAATCTATGAGCGTTACATGAGCGTTAAATAGGAGAATTAAATGTCTGAGGATATACTGAACAAAACCCAACAAATGCTAAATGAGGAAAAATTCACACGCGCAGCGCTGAGCAATTATTCTACTACGCAGTTTAAAGACCTTGATGAAATTTTAAATGAAGCAAGAACGGAACATTGTCTTAATGAATTAAAAACACTCTGTGATGAACATTTAAGCCATTCAAAAAACAGTATTATCGCCGAATATCTTTCCGGTATGATTAGCCTTTCTCATCAGATTATTGATGATGCCCTTCTTGTTAATCTTGTCAATATTTTTATTGATAATCATAAGGGAAATATCGTTAAGTATCTGTGCGAAAGAATGCTTGACTACGGTGAATCAAAATTCGCACTGCGGACGCTCGGCGATTGTTATAAAAATGATAATAAAGATGCAGAGCTTTATGATATATGGAAACGGTTGATCAAGATTGATTACGAGGAATCCGATATTGTAAAAAGCTTGGCCGACCGCGCGGAAAAAGAAGGCAATCTTGACGAGGCTATTGATTACTATAAAAAAGCGCTGCACCGGTATATTAATAAACAACTCTTTACCAATGTCCGTGAAATTTGGCAAAAACTGCTTGAATATCTGACCGATGAAATAGATTTCTTTATGCATCTGCAAAAGAAAGTCGCCAAAAATATCAGTCTTGAAAAAGCCGAACTTTTACTCTGGGATCTCTATCAGCTTTGTAAAAAGAAAGGTGATATTGATATGGCGATTGTTATTCTTAAGCAGATACTTAACTATGATGAAAAAGACAGAAACGCACGAAAAGAAATAACCGAATGTTTTAAAACAAAATACGCCGCTCACAGCCAGCTTGAAGAATATATAAAGATATCTAACCTTGCACAGGATTACCGCAATGTGCATGAAGCGATCCTTGATTTTGAAAAACATATTGCCTTTGATAAAGGAAATTATGTTTTTCACCGGACATGGGGTGTCGGGCGGATTCGCAGTGTTTCCGGCGATGATATTGCCATTGACTTCGCGAAAAAACGCGGACACGAAATGTCTCTTAAAATGGC
>JAITXS010000196.1 GCA_031284645.1 Spirochaetaceae bacterium
TGATATATTATGACTAAACCCCCTACCCGAAGCAAAGGTCAAGGGGAGTTCGGGATAGGTCAGAGGATATCTAATAAAATCTATACCCTATGACCCCATACCCCATACCCTTGCCCCAAGACCCTATCATGTTATTTTTGCTTAACATTCGTATGGTATTAGCGGGAAAGATCACAAAAAAATCAAAAAAAAAAGCTAATGTTTCTTGACCAAAATGTACTGAATTGCGTATGATTATATCGTTAAGTGGAGAAAAGTGGAGAAAAGAGGAAGAAATTGGCGCTAAGCGGTGGTTTTTATAATACGCTTGATGATAAAGGACGAGTTAGCTTTCCGGCGCGTCTTAAAAGCGATTTTTCAGGTGACAGACTGGTTATGACACGAGGGATAGAAAAGTGTCTTTACCTTTTTCCGCCTGAATTATGGAAGGAATTCGAGCAAAAGCTTGAGAACCCTTCGGTTATGTCAAAAGACTGGCGCAAGATGCAGCGGCATTTCCTTGGCTGGGCGACTGAAGCGGATATTGACAAATCCGGCCGTCTTGCTATTCCCCAGAGTCTTCGCGAGTACGCGGGTTTTTCGCGTGATGTTATCATTATGGGTCTTGGCAGGCGGATTGAGGTTTGGGATGCCGGGTTCTACAAGGAGACTCAGGGCGAAACAGATGATGGCAGGGGGCTTGAGGATATTGCCGAAAGTTCCGGCCTCCTCTTTTAGCTGGTTTTCACGTGACGGATGTTGTACATACGCCGGTTTTACCGGAAGAAACACTGGAGCTTCTTTCCGCCGCTCCTTCTCTGTTGAGGGAAGAGAACAGGCGGAATGGATTGATGGTTGATGCGACTCTTGGGGAGGGAGGGCATAGCGAGGCCTTTTTGTCGCGATTTCCCGATTTAAAGATTATCGGGATTGATGCTGATGCCCGTATATTGGGTGTCGCAACGCAGCGTCTGCAAAGATTCGGGGGCCGGATAACTTTTTATTCGGGATGGGCTGATGATTTTTTTTCTCTTTACTTCAAAAATCACGAAGACCATGAGCGGCCGGATATCATTCTTATTGACTTGGGAGTGTCCCTTTTCCATTACGAGAAAGGAGACAGGGGCTTTAGTTTCCGCAAGGACGAGGTCCTGGATATGAGAATTGATACGTCACGCGGAGAACCGGTATCATCTATGCTTGCCCGCCTGAACGAGAGAGAACTTGCCGATATTCTTTATTATAACGCGGATGAGCGTTATGCACGGCGTATTGCCCGGGCCATTGTGGAGAGACGGCAGATGTCTGCGCTCTCAAGTTCTGCGGAGCTTGCCGATATTGTTCGGCGGGCTCTACCCGCAAAGGAGAGCCGCGGTCGTGTTCACCCTGCGACAAAGACTTTTCAGGCTTTGCGTATTATGGCAAACAGGGAGCTTGAGCGCCTGCCGGAGCTTTTGGAATCGGCGTTTTCCGTGTTGAATATCGGGGGCAGACTGGGGCTTATCAGCTTTCATTCGCTGGAAGACAGGATTGTCAAGAATTTTTTCCGCGAAAAAGCGCGTGTGTGCGTCTGTCCGGTTTCCGTGCCGGTTTGTTCCTGCGGGGGAACCCCTGAGCTCCGTCTTGTTACGAGAAAGGCAGTTCTTCCCTCACAGGAGGAGCTTGAAAAAAATCCTCCTTCACGGAGCGCAAAACTGCGCGTGGCGGAAAAGATTCGAGAAGGCCGCGATAACGCTTTTTTGCCAAAAGTAACGGCATAAAAAGCCTAAGGAGTTTATGTATTGTGGGAAAACGTGTTTTTCTGTATCTGATGGTGTTTTCGATTCCGCTTGCCTTGGGGCTTGTTGCCGGACAGGGCGTGCGTTATTCAGCTTTGAAAAATGATCTTGATTTTCTGAGCAAACTTCAGGAGGAATGGCTTGAGGCTAACAAGAGATTGATAACCGAAATTGCATCTCTTTCTTCTTCCGCGCGTATTGAGCAGATCGCGAAAGATAAGCTTGGTCTGGATAAGAAAAAACCTGAGGATGTATTGCAGATTACGATTGATTCGAATAGATAGATGTCTTTTTTAATGTCGTTTGCTGAGGCTGCGCAGGCTCTTGGAGAGGCCTTACCGGATACTCAGGGAGGGTTTTCCTGTGTTTCTATTGATTCCCGGGAGATAGAGCCCGATGCGCTTTTTGTGGCTCTTCCCGGGGAAAAAATTGATGGGCATTGTTTTGTAAAACAGGCTTTTTTAAAGGGAGCCTCCGGCGCTCTTGTTGAAAAAAGCAAGATCGTTGAATACGGCTTGGCGGCTGTGGCAGCGGAATTCCATTGCACGCTTCTTCCTGTTGACAAGAGTCAACGAGCCTTGCAGGATTTAGCCGCTGCGTATCTAAGGAAATTTCCGCGTTTGCTTCGTGTCGGGATTACCGGATCTTCGGGCAAGACAACGACAAAGGAGATAGCCGCAGCTATGGCCTCTTGTGAAAAAAAAGTTATCTGTAACAGCGGAAACTTGAATAGTGAGACCGGATTGCCTTTATCAGTATTTAAAACGCGTCCTGAGCACGAAATCGGGATTTTTGAGCTTGGCATGAATCGAACAGGAGAAATTGCCGAATTAGCCGCTGTACTTGAACCGCAGATTGCGCTGATAACGAATATCGGATCAGCCCATATTGGGAACTTGGGTAGCAAAGCGGGTATTGCCGCTGAAAAAAAGGCGATTTTTTCGCGATTTACCGGAAACGAGCGCGGACTTATACCCGAAAATGATGAATTTTCATCTTTTCTCGGAGAGAACATAAAAGGGAGTATTCGGCTTTTTGGCGAGGAAAGTGCACGGCAGCAAAAAAAGCTTACCGACCTTGCGGACGTGGGTTTTGACGGCTGGGAATTTAAATGGGAAGGGGAGGCCGTCTCTTTTGCGCTGCCCGGGTACCATAACCTGCGGGATGCGTTTGCAGCGGCGGCTATTGCCGATGAAATAGGGATCAGTGCAGAGGCTGTCAGAGCGGGATTCCGGTCGGCGCGGCCTCTTTTCGGACGGAGCGAAATCATAAAAGGCCCGGTCACGCTGATACGGGATTGTTACAACGCAAATCCCGAGTCAATGGCAGCGGCGATTGAGTTTTGCGATACGGCAGCATGGAAGGGACGGCGAGTTTACGTGCTGGGTTCAATGCTTGAGCTTGGTCATGATTCTGTGTCTGCCCATATTGATCTGGGCAAGCGGCTTGCCTCCTGTCAGGCGGACGCGATTTTTCTTTTTGGAAAAGAAACAGAATCAAGCGGAGCATTTTTGCGCGAATCGGGTTTGAAAAAAAATATTTTTCAAACAAACGACATAAATGACTTGAAAGCACTTTTAAGTTGTTTTATTCGGGAAGGTGATATGATCTTGTTGAAGGGTTCACGCAGCCTGTCTCTTGAACGCCTTTGCGATACAATAGGAGAATGGTTTGTTTCTTGAATTTATATATCCGCTGGTAAAATTTTGGACGCCTCTTAACGTTCTGCAATATATTACCCTGCGCGGGGCCTATGCGGCGCTTACGACTTTGTTTCTCTGCTATATTTTCGGCGGGCGCATTATAGAAGCACTGCGAAAATTTAAAATAGGACAATCTATTAGGGATGACGGGCCTCAAAGTCATTTAAAAAAAGGCGGCACGCCTACTATGGGCGGGCTTATGATCATCATCAGTGTTTGTATATCAATGTTTCTGTGGATGGATATTGGCAGTTTTAAAGTCTGGCTTGCTTTATGTTCGTTTTTAGCTTTTGGCGCCATCGGGTTTATCGATGATTATTTAAAAATAAAAAAACATAATTCAGCGGGTTTAAGTGCAAAAGGGAAGTTGCTCGGTCAATGTCTGGTTGCCTTGACGCTTGTCCTTATTCTCTACTGTGTCGAAAAAACCAGCTCGGAACTCTATGTGCCGTTTTTAAAAAAGCCGCTCTTTGACATGGGGCTTTTATGGATTCTTTTTGCTGTTCTTTTGCTGGTCGGGGAAAGTAACGCAGTTAATTTGACCGATGGACTTGACGGCTTGGCGTCCGGTTTGCTGATCTTTGTGTTCGCGGCCCTTGCCTTTGTTTGCTATTTATCCGGGCGCGCTGATTATTCGCTGTATTTAAACATTCCGTTTATTGAAGGAGCCGGAGAGTTAAGCGTATTTTGCCTTGCCGCCCTTGGAGCCTGCGTTGGCTTTTTATGGTTTAACGCGCATCCGGCTGAAGTTTTTATGGGGGATGTGGGCAGTCTTGCCTTGGGTGGCGCTATCGCGACTATATCAATTATGGTGCAAAAGGAAATTCTGGTTCTTGTGGCCGGCGGTGTTTTTGTTCTGGAAGCTGTTTCGGTTATTATTCAAGTTATGGTATTTAAATTAAAAGGGAAGCGTGTGTTTAAAATGGCTCCGCTTCATCATCATTTTGAAATCTTGGGATGGGCCGAAACAAAAGTGGTCACACGGTTTTGGATTTTAGGGGGACTCTTCGCCATGATCGCCTTGTCAACATTAAAGGTTCAGTAATTCCCGTACAGGGAATACAATTTGGTATGCGAAATTTTGCCGTAGAGAGCGCGGGAAAGGTATCCCATTATGACCATATCTTTATTACGGTATGCGTCCTGTTAACAGGCGCGGGTCTTGTTACGCTGTATTCGGCTTCTTATGCCTTTGCCGACCGCTGGTTCGGCAATAAAACGCATTTTCTCACAAGGCAAATCGGGCTTGCTGCTATGGGTTTTCTTTGTTTTTTTGTTGCCTCAAGAATAAAAACAGCGCTGTTAAAAGCAGCCGTTATGCCGCTTGTACTCCTCTCCATGATCCTTTGTGGTATTCCGTTTGTGCCCGGTTTGGGCGTAACTTTAAACGAGGCGACCCGCTGGATAAAAATAGGATCGTATACTTTTCAGCCGTCGGAATTTGTAAAAATCACGCTGCCTCTGTATCTTGCCTATATTTTTGATAAAAAGAAAGATAAACTTGATGATTTTAGAAATAGTATTTTGCCGCCGATTCTCGTTACCCTGATCTTTGTCATGCTTGTATATTTTCAAAATGATTTTTCTACCGCGATTTTTATCGCGATTAACTCTCTTGCGATTTTCTTTGTCACCGGCGTTAGGATGCGCTATTTTTTATGTGCATTTATCATGTTGATTCCTGTATCGACTCTTTTGGTCATGACCAAAGAACACCGGCTTTTGCGTGTGATGTCGTTTTTACACCCCGAGTTTGATCCGCAGGGCGCGGGTTTTCAGGTTGCTTCGTCATTGTTAACAATAGCGTCCGGCGGTTTATGGGGTAAGGGTTTGGGACAGGGCGTACGCAAAATCGCGAGTGTTCCGGAAATACATTCAGATTTTATTTTTGCCTCTTTTGCCGAGGAATCGGGCTTTATCGGGGCGCTTCTTTTTCTTGTTTGTTTTTTTATTTTCGCTTTACAAGGATACCGCATCGCATTTCGCACTCAAAATACGTTTAAACGATTATTGGCCTTTGCTCTTGTTACCAGCATTATATCACAAACATTTATGAACCTTGCGGTTGCTGCGGGCGCGATTCCGGCAACCGGAGTGCCGCTGCCGTTCTTTTCGGCCGGAGGCTCATCACTGCTTATGACCTT
>JAITXS010000005.1 GCA_031284645.1 Spirochaetaceae bacterium
AGTGTGGTGTAATGCGTATAGCGAGATGACAGGGAAGGAGCCGGTGTACAGGAATAAGAATGATAATAGTGTATTAAGAGATTCGAGACACAAAGGAAGCACTGTATCGCAGTCAACGGCAAATGACGTAGAGAAATTAGTAATAGATGATAAAGCGAAGATAGCGTTATATAACGGGTATAGGTTACCAACAGAGACAGAATGGGAATATGCGGCGAGGGGAGGGGTACCGAGCAACATTGGTCCCTGGGCATATAACTGGGCGGGGGTTGCCACAGAGGCAGAGGCAGAAAATCTTTCTTGGAATATTACTAATCCAATCAAAAAGACACGTCCTGTAGCGGAGAAGCCGACGAATAGTGCAGGGCTGTATGACATGAACGGTAATGTGTATGAATGGTGTTTTGACGATTGTTATTCGGGCGCGCAACGTGTGATACGGGGCGGGTGTTACTTTGATGATATAACGCACTGTTCGGTGTTCTATCGTAACAGCAGCGCCCCCAGCACCAATATCAACCGTTTTGGTTTCCGGGTGGTGTACCGCTGAGTTCCGCTCGCCCGTGGGGGAAAATCTCTAAGTAGGGTAGTAGGGGTAGGGTACAGGATTTCTGATAAAACCAAAACCCCATACCCCTCTACCCCAGACCCTAATAGGGGTAGGGTCTTTCTGATAAAACCTATACCCCGAGGAGAAGGGTAACAGGGTTCTGGGTTTAGGGTAGTAGAATTATCAGAACTTCACCCTTCTATCCCGAAGCTGGGGGTTAAGGAATTTTGGAATGGTAGGGGCTTTCTGGTAAAGTCTATACCCCATACCCCAAACCCTATTTTACCCCCCTATCTCGTAATATCTCGTCTTTTATTCTTAAAAAACTTTCGTAGCGGTCAGGATGGATATTTCCTTCTTCAAGCGCTTCCAGTATTTTACATCCGGCTTCGTTTGTATGTGAACACGATGAGCCGAAATCACAGCGGAGGGCTAAAGGGGCAAATTCCTTCATGTACAAGGCAATATCGCCTACTGCGATTCCGTCCGGCACAAGCTGGCGAACCCCCGGTGTGTCGACTATGGTTAGCCGGAAAGATGAGGGGCATTTGATATCCCCGCCGGCATCGCCGCTTGGCGGAGTATCCCCCTCGAATAATTGGGAAAGTACCGTTGTATGATTCCCCCTGTCGTATTTTTCGTTTAAAACCCCTGTTTTTTGTTGTGCCTCGGGAAGCAGAATATTAATCAGGCTTGATTTCCCGACACCGCTTTGCCCGATAAATACCGAAAGACGCTTTGAGAGCGCCAAGCGGAGTTCATCAAGTCCCTCACCGGTTTTTACCGAAACATAAAGCACCGGATAGCCAATCCTGCGGTAATCAGCCAGACGGTTTTCAATCTCCGTGAATTCATCATTGTTTTGTTTTTCCCGGTCGCCGTATAAATCAGCCTTGTTCACCACGATAAGCGCCTTTATCCCCGAGGCTTCCGCTTGTAAAAGCACCCGGTCAATAAAACGCGGTCTGAAAGGCGGAGAGCCGAAACTGGTGATACAGACAATTTGATCGGCATTACCGGCAAGAATCTGGGTTGTCCGTCCCTTCCGGTTAAAACGGGTAAACATATTACGTCTGGGCTCAATGCCGACTATCATCCCTTTGCCGCAATGATCGTCCTCAAGCTCAACATAAACAATGTCGCCCGGAGCCAGCGGATTATAGCAATCCTTGTCGAGTTTTAACACCTTGCCTTTTATCCGGCATTCATACAAAAACGGTGTAGACGGGCTTTCCTCTTTATCATCCGGATTCTCGTTATCACGAGGCGGGCTGTCAAGGGGTTTTACGGTAAAAATATTCCTGGACCCCCTTATGACAAGTCCTTTCATGAAAAATCCTCAAATTTTTGCGTTTTTAAATGAAACATATCCGCGAATTTCCCCCATTTTTCCTCAATAGCGCTGCTGCCGGTAAGAAGCAGGAGATCGGGAATCTCCGCCCTGGCAGCGTTTTTTGCTGTACAAAAATCACTTAAAATTTCTTCCCCCCTTCCCTCTGCAAGGATAATTCCGTTTTTGTTCGTATTGTGCACTAAAAGTTCCGTCCTGCGGCAGACTCCCTCAACAGAATCAAAGATAGCAATATCATCTCCGCCCGCTTTTTTAAATTCAGCTAGTAAAAATAAAAAATGAGTACAGCCGAGCACTATGGCGTCAGCCCCCGCGTTTCGGAACCGGCTTACATAGCTTTTTGCGATATTTATTTTTTCAGCCTCGTCCGCTTCAATAAAAGAATTTTCGATAAATTCAACGAGTTCAGGGGCGGCAATTTTTGTTATACGGCAGGCCTTTCCGGTCTTTAACGCAAGGCTTGTGATACAGGGATCTTCTATTGTGCGTTCCGTTCCCAACAGCCCTATCACGCCGGTTTTACCGGCAAGAACCGCGGGTTTTACGGCAGGAACTGTCCCGACAAACAGCACGCCGGAGAATGTTTTTCGTAATTCCGGCAGTGCTGAAATAGAGGCCGTATTACAGGCAAGAACAATAATTGCCGGTTTGCAGCGCTCCAGTATGCGGGCAACAAGATTTAAGAGAATGGCGACAAGCTCTTCTTTTGATTTTGGCCCGTAGGGAAAATTTTCCCTGTCCGCAACATAGATAATGTTTTGCGGATTGCGCTTTTTAAAATAAAGATAATACGGCAAAGCGCCTATGCCGGAATCTAAAAAAACGATAGTATTTTTACTCATGCGTGTAATGTTATGCCGGAATACGCGCCGTGCTCTGCGCGTCAATTCATACGCAGTTCCGCTCTGAACGCTGCTTCATTATTATCCCTTTTGCGCCCCTCAATGGCAAGGGCAAAGCCCGCATCGGCTAACAGAGCATCTTTTTCCTGCTCAATATGAGCCGTAAAGATGTCAAGGATGTCGTTTTGTTTTATTTCGTTTAAATAATTGATGTCAATTCGTATCTCGTGAGCGTTTTTTAAGCTGTCCGCATCGCTTATATCCTGAATCCATTGAACATAACGCGCGTTATTTACATGGGCGTTAAAATCAATATCCGAATACAATGCTGTGCGTTCGCTTGTTTTCCGCAGCTCGTCTCTTGCGGCAAGGGCGGGTAACAGAAAGGGTAGGGCATCAAGGTTTTTATTCTCGGGAAGCGACAGTTCAAGGGATTGCGGGCGGAGCGGGCGGTGTTTTTCCGCATCAAGCACAAGCCAGCCGCTTCGGGCGCGGACGATAATATTGTTGCTCAGATCGGCAAGTGTGTAATCGCGTACGCAAAAAAGCCTGTCGAAACCCCGCGGCCAGCTTTGTATCAGCACTTCCTGGTCGAGTTTCGCCCTTTTTTCGATAAAGACCGAGATTCTTGAAAGCACCCAGAGTTGCTTACGGGATTCCATAGCTTCCCGTCCCACACCGATAATTTCCGCATGAGATTCTGCTGCATCCTGAAAATAATTAAAAAGCGCAAAGGGCGTTATGCCGCCGGAAGCGTCAACATCATTAAATGTTATTTTTTGTTTATTTCGCCAAATATCCATAAATAGTATAGTATCCGAATTATTCAAAATTGAAAAGAAAGCCGCATCGCACAGTGTACGGTAAAACGATCACGCATTATTCCTTTTTTTGCTCAACTATGATAGGATAATAATGTGCGTTTACACTGATTCATTATACTTTAACAGATTTCAGCACAAGTTGTCAATCTTATTCCCTTCCTTAATCTCCATTTTCCTGACATAAACCGGATTGACAGCAGGTGCATTTTTTCCTATCATATCTTATAGTAATCAGCGTAAGAGGATAAAATTTGTAAGTCGACCCTTGTGGAATCAGTATATTTATTTTGTTAAGAGGGCGGAGAAGAAATATCTTTCAATACGCCTTGTGCTTTAAAGAGGAGTTTTAATGAAACGATTATGTGTATCGTTTTGTATTATAGTATTGTTATGTATGTGCGCTCTCTCATCGTGCAAACAAAAGAAACCTGTACAGGCAAACGGTAAGTTAAATGTTGTGGCCACAATTTTTCCTCCTTATGATTTTACGCGGGAAATTGCCGGGGATAAGGTTAATCTTACTATGCTTTTGCCGCCTGCAATTGAAACCCATTCTTTTCAGCCGACACCCCGGGATATTAT
>JAITXS010000103.1 GCA_031284645.1 Spirochaetaceae bacterium
TTCTGGAAGAAAACTCTACGGAGGTTAACAATATGCTATTTACCGAATGGAATTGGGATGATGCCCTGGAAGTTGCCCGCGAAGAAGGTCATGACGAAGGTTTGGAAGAGGGTATTGAAGTGGGCATTGACAGAGGTATTGAAAAAGGCATTGACCGTTTTTACGATCTTCTTGAACAGGGATACAACCCCAAAGAGGCTAAGGAAATGCTGAAAAGCAAAAGTAGGGTAGTAGGGGCAAGGGTAGAGGGGTAAGATAGGGTCAGGGGTAAAGGGTATAGTTCTTACCAGAATTTCCCTACCCATTACCCAAATCGCCCTAACCCTTTGCTTCGGGTAGGGGATAGCGAATGTCTGATACTACTATACCCTAAACCCATAACCCTACTACCCTTCCCCTTGGGGTTTTGAATCTTAAATGATACGAATGCTTAGGAGTTATTTTTTCATCCAAAAATCCACGACGGAACGTCCGAAAACCCGCCTGTCGTTTAAAACAAGACCGGCTTGGGCCTCCAAAGCGCTCTGGTCAAAAGAATCATCCGAGGGTCTGTGGAGCAGCAATAATGAGCCGCTCCGCATCAGTTTTGAGCCGGCAATTTTTTCCAAAAGTTCCTGCTTGAATTTATACGGGAAGGGCGGATCGCAGAAAATATAATCAAAACTTTTTTCTTTTGCGCCGGCCCGTTTGATATAAAGCTCAACGGGCATAAAATGGCAGTGAATGTGTTCCTGTGAAAGGGCTGCATTCAAAAGAATCACCGGACGTTTTCCTTTATCTTTTTCAACAGCCTCAATGGGCCGGCTCCCCCGAGAGGATGCCTCAAGTGCGATAATAAGTGACCCTGAAAATAAATCCAGAAATGATTTCTCTTCAATGTTGCCAAGGATAGAAAAAATCGATTCCCGCATTTTATCCATCGCAGGACGTATAATTCCCGGAGGAACGGCGACTTTGTGCCCGACAAGAGCACCACCGGTAATTCTCATGGCAGGGAATAAAAAAAAGAGCGGGAGTAATAGGGAATTGTGTTACGGATGAACTTCATTTTTCGTTCCCAACAAGAAGGTTCAATTCTTCGACGCTAACCATGCCGGAAGCGCTGCCTGTGTTTGTACTATCTTTCATGTTTTCTTTGATCATTTTTTTTCGTTCTATGCTGTCGGCCGCAAGAATTTTTACTATTTCGTCAATAATGGGATACTTTTCACCGGAAAAGACCGCCTGCCCGTTCATTATGCTTTTTAAAAGTGAGTAAAAACGTTCTTCGGTATCAAAAAGATTATGAAGCTGCTCATCCCAATCAATGAGATGTGTGTTTTGAAGAAGGCTCTTGAGCAGCGCGTTTGCCGTATAGTCCACGAAATCAAGGTCTTCCACTGTTTTATCAAGGAAAAGCACCGGATCCGCTTCCAGAAGCAATAAATCACCAATCATACGGATCCGCGTATTAAGAATAAAAATATTGTCTTCATAATTTAGATATTTTTGCATGGTTTATCTTAATTATCGGTGTATTAGGTCATGAAACTATAGGACTCGGGGCAAATGAGTTTTCGTATAATCTGGCAAGTATTTTTTTTAATTTCTTTCCGTACTCTTTATCCGCAGCCCATGTTCCGGCAAGTCCGTCAATAGTCGGGGATGAGCCTTGTTTGACATAACGGCGGCGCGGATCCACGAGTTCCTGTTTTAACGGCGCGTCTACAGCGTAGCTTTTTAGATGTTGAATTTGTGCGCGTACCCCGATACGCGGAGAAGTGAATTTTTCCCCGGGGGAAGCGGGCCCTATGCTGCCAAGGCCGCAAAAATTATTCATGTCAGGCGTTACAAGACCGCCGTAGCGCAGAAAGCCTGTTTCAAGGCACATCTGTGCAAAGGCAACGTCATGATTCACGCCTTCGATTTTTGCTTCCTCAATATAGAGTTTTGCGAAATTTTCAGCAAAATCCGCATCGACAAGAGGATTCTCAGCACACAGAAAACGGGCAAGCGCTTTATGGTTCGTTCTGCCTGTGCCAAGAATTTCTTCGGGCACAGGAGGGATTCTTTTCCCTTTATCCGGGTACAAGACAGCCTGGATTGAAGCACAACTTGAAATGCATGGAATTACAATAAAGACGCACGTGATAAAGACCGAAACGTTTTTTTTCATACGCTACATTATCGGCAAAAAAAATCGGCTATGTAAAAAATTATAGGGAGATTACCGGTGACGACCGAGTGCCTTTAACGGGTGCGCTCTTTGAGCGATGATACAAGGGCCTTTACTGTTGATAACACGATTTTTCGGTCTCGCTCCGGCAGTGTTTCGACAAGCTGAACAAGGGAACGGCTTTCCCTGCTTAGCGGTGCCTCTTTTTGTCCGTTAAATTCTTCCTCGTTTACCGGATAGTCAAGCGGCACATCTAAAACAGGGGCTGTTTTTATGGCAGATGCGGCACCGGGGCTCTGCCCGTTTGTATTCAAATAATTGTCAATCGTGTGTTTGTTGATACCCGTCTGCGCTGAAAGCTCTTTGACCAAAAATTCCTTGTAATTTAGTTCTGATTTTAAATTTTCCCGAAAACTCATTAAATAAACTATACTAAAATTCTCATAATAAAAAATTGTCCGGCGGAGTCCGATTTTTGCGGAGGAGACTGGAAACAGGGTATTAGGTCCGTAGATGACTGATATTACTAAACCCCATGCCCCTATCACCCATTCTTTTGGGCCTTATTTATCTTTCATTTTTAAGAGTAAATTCGCCATTGGTCCAATTGATCGAACGTATACTTGTTATTATTTCTTTAATACACTAATGTCCCAAAAAATATTGACAATACTACCCGCTTGTAATAATAAAAAAATTGTTTTTAAATACAACACGGGGAATGCAATGGATACAAAATTAATTTTAAATTTTTTAAACGAATTGAATGAAAATAATAGCCTGCAATGGATGAAAAATAATAAACAAAAATATGAACAGGCAAAATATGAATTTGAAAATATTTTATTCGAACTTATCAAGCAAATAAACATTTTTGATAATTCCATTAAAAAACCGGATCCAA
>JAITXS010000108.1 GCA_031284645.1 Spirochaetaceae bacterium
TTAATTTTTTTTTTTTGGTTTTTCTTTTGTTTTCCCCCCCCCCCCCCCCCCCCCATAGGCAGCTCAATAAATGGGATAACAAATCATACCTGCGGAGGATTGCGGCATGATTTGTTATAAAGCTGCCGACGAACGATTTGCAAATACAAATAGGATAATTAAAGAAGATATGGATAATATTTTAAAACAACCATTGGATTGGATTGGATTTAAAGATAAATATGTATTAGTAACAGGCGGCACAGGGCTTGTAGGGTCGTATTGTATATGGATTTTACTTGCCATTGGCGCTAATGTGATTGCTTTAGTTAGAAATCGTGATAAAGCTGAAAAACTATTTGGAAATTCTGTTGACTATATAGTCGGTGATGTTTCCGTTCCATTTGAATGCAATAAAAATTTAGACTATGTAATCCATGCAGCCGGAATTATTAGCAGAATTAGTTGGAAAAACACGCCTGTTGATGTGCTTGAAGTTAATGCAATGTCAACATATTATTTGTTAAAAAACGCTGTTAAAAATAAAGTTAAAAAATTTTTATATATTTCGTCAAATGCGGTATATGGAAATTCTGGTAATCATAATGGAATCTTGGAAGAGAATGACTATGGATATATAGATATCCAAAATGTTGGAAGTACGTATGCCATGTCCAAGAAATTCTCAGAAACTTTGTGTATAGACTTTACCCAACAATATGGTTTAGATACAGCTATATTAAGAATCCCTACTATTTATGGGGCGATGCAAGGGGCTGAGAGTGGAAATACAATTCCTCAGTTTATAGAAGATGCTTTGAGTAATAAAGACATTACTTTGCAATCAGATGGTTCCGCAATGAGAGCAAATATTTATTGCGCGGATGCTGTTTTAGCTATGTTTTGCGTGCTTTTAAAAGGGGTTTCGGCTAAAGCATATAACGCGCAAAGCAAAAATAGTTTCTATTCCATAATTGATACAGCTAAAGCAATAGCTGAAATTGCTTCTAAATACGGATATAAAATAAGTGTTAAAGCAAAAGAAAGGGATGAATTTAGCAAAACAAGCATAATAGGTTTAAACGACAAGTTGATAATTGATTTAGGCTATGAATCCCAAGTTTCTCTTAAAGAGGGGCTAGAAAGAACCATTGTACAAGCAATGAATAAAAAAGGTAGCGTACTATGAAAACAAACGGTTTAGAAAGTATAGGGTTCAATAAATGGGAACGCTTTTTGCTTTCTACATATTTGTATGTAACATCTATAGGTTGGAAATTGTTGGATATTTGTCTTGAATTTATACGTAGAGTTGTGTTTAGTCTACGCATGAAACATTTTGGAACAGGTGATTATACCTCGCTTGATTTATCTCACACGGGTGGGAGTATAACTATAGGTGAAAGAGCGGTTATTGCTGCTGGTTCTGTCGTTGTTGAAAATATTGAGCCGTGGGTGGTGTGTCGGCAAAAAAAATAAAAGAGCGAGAGTTAAGAAATGCAAACTAAAAAAACAAGAAAACTTAGTATTGTCATTCCCACGTATAACGAGGAAATGAATGTTATTCCGATAAGCGAAGCGCTTGTCAGCATGTTAGAGAATGATTTGCCTGAGTATGACTACGAAATTATCTTTATTGATAATTGTTCAAAAGATGGCACTCAAGCCTTACTTTCCGAAATCTGTGAAAAAAATAAAAGAATTAAGGCAATATTTAATGCAAAAAATTTTGGCGGTAACAATTCTTCATTTTATGGACTTTTGCAATCAAGTGGAGATTGCACAATATTGACAGTTGCTGATTTTCAAGAACCGATAGATATGATACCTGTGTTTGTGAAAGAATGGGAAAAAGGAACCAAAATAGTTATTGGAATAAAAACAAGCAGCAAAGAAAACAGGTTTATGCGTTTTATAAGGACTTGCTATTATAAAGCCATTAAGAAATTGTCTGATGTAGAACAAATAGAACATTTCATGGGTTTTGGCTTATATGATAAAACGTTTATTTCTATTTTGCAGAATTTAAACGATTCTATGCCTTTTTTACGTGGTCTTGTGGCAGAGCTTGGTTTTAAACGAAAAGAAATTCCTTATCAACAGCAGCAGCGCCGTGCCGGAAAGAGTAAATACAATTTGTATCGGCTATACGATCTAGCTATGATTAGTTTTACTTCTTACACCAAAATAGGATTGCGCCTTGCTACTATGCTCGGATTCTTTGTTTCCGTTATAAGTGTCATCATTGCACTTGTATATTTTGTCTTAAAACTTATTAATTGGGACGCTTTCCCAACAGGAAACGCCCCAATCCTTATTGGTGTTTTTGTTCTCGGTGGCCTGCAAATATTTTTTATAGGTTTAGTCGGCGAATATATTTTGTCTATTAACAACCGTGTAATGAATAGACCTCTTGTAATTGAAGAAGAGAGGATTAATTTTGGGAGCTGACAAGAGGTGTAGGCATTTAATGAGCGTGTCAGAATTTTTGTGTAAATGGCAATTCATTATTTAGAGCGGAACTCGTTCATTGCCAAAAATAATGGCGAATTGGTTGAGCTCCAGTTGCCGGTTCTGCCATTCCTTCACTTCTTCCAGTACCGCTGTAGTGACACGGCTTATCAGTTCAGGCGAGACTTCCACATTATATATTTTTTCCAGGTGCGATTTAATAATATCCCGGTCGGTCATCCAAAAAGAATACATCGAAATGACCTAGTCGTTAAATTATAGGGAGCCGTCTTTGGCGTTTCTCGCCAGTATCTTTGGTTCGAACATTCCACGGTTCTGTGGCACCTGTATTACGGCGCTCTGGTTCTCTGTCAGGACGGTCTTTTCACTGTAACCATTTCGACTGTCCCCGGAATTGTCTCCAGCGCTGGAATTCTTTCCATAACCCAAAATGTTCGTCCTTTTCGGCCTTCGTAACCCGGCTTAGCAACTTCTCTGTCAGCTGCTTTAATAATCCTTCCTGACCCAGGATTTCTTCCCGGGTCATTTCTTTAAGGTCTATTTGACCGATCAGATCCTTCTCTTTACCAAATATCAAATACAGGGTTACCCTCACGGGGGAAGAACGGAAAGAACTGAAGAAGCTGATAAGTACCGGGAGGACTGCCGGCTATCGCATCCGTCATGCACAGATACTCTTGGCCCTGGATGAGATCGCGGAGAATGAAAGGTGGACAGACAGGAAAATTGCCGCCGCCTATGGAACCCATGAGCGAACCATCGGCATACTCAGGAAACGATTTGTCCAGGAGGGGTTTGAATCCGCTCTGGAACGGAAGCAGCGGGAATTCCCGCCGGTTATAAAAATAGACGGGGAAAAGGAAGCGAAGATAATCGCCGTAACTTGTAGCGCAGCCCCGGAAGGGCAGAGCCGGTGGACCCTGCAATTACTGGCCGAGAAGGTCGTTGCATTAGGAATCATGGAAAGCATTTCCCCGACCGCCATAGGGAACCTGTTAAAAAAAACAACCTTAAGCCATGGCTACAAAAGCAATGGTGCATCCCCAAGGCGTCAGATGAGTTTGTAGCACGCATGGAGGATGTCTTAGACGTCTATACGCTTCCCTATAATGAAAAACGTCCGGTGGTATGTCTTGATGAAACCGGCAGCTTATCGGGGAAATAACCCCGCAGCTCCCCCTTCAGCCTGACCGGACTGCCATCCATGACTATCAATATGTGCGCAACGGGGTCGCCGATCTGTTCATGTTGTTTGAACCCCTGGCTGCCAAATGACAGGTCAAAGTAACCAAAACCCGGACTAAAGTCGATTTTGCTCACTGCCTGAAAGACCTCTCAGATACATTCTATCCAAAGGCCGATAAAATCATCCTGGTTATGGATAAGCTCAATACCCATTCCCTGGCTTCGCTGTACACTGCATTTCCTCCCGCAGAGGCCCGGCGTCTGGCCAAACGATTTGAAATTCATTACACCCCAAAGCATGCTTCATGGCTTGATATGGCGGAGATAGAAATCGGGGTGATGAGTCGTCAGTGTTTATCACGAAGGATTGCATCCATAGAGGAAATGAATTCCCGGGTACAGGCATGGGTTTCGGATTGAAATGATCGCCACGATACGGTTCACTGGCATTTTACTACCACCGACACCAGAATTAAGCTTCATCATTTATATCCCAAAATTTAAACTTTTTGGAGTAGTAGTAGGGTTTAGACCCTCCCCCCGGCGGGTACTGCCACTTCCACCTTCTGATTTTTTTTGATAAACTTGTTAAAAAGGGATGGGAAATATTTATGGAAGAATTATCATCCACCGCAAAATTAGACAAGCAGATTTTTGACGATGCGCGCCGCAAGGCGGAAAAGATACAAAAAAACACTGAAACGGAGATTGCCGCGACCAAGGAAAAGTGGGGCAGCAAACTTAAAGAGGCAATGTCAAAGGAACAAGCGAAATTTTCTGCTCAAGTTACCGCATTTAAGGCGGAAACAGACGCAAGGCTTGCGCTGGATAAACGCCGGATTCAATGGAAAAAGACCGAAGAGGACATTCAAACTGCGTCCGTGAATTTTGTATGCGGGACCGCGAGAGAAAAACTTCTGAACTATACAGAGGCTGTTTTTGCTCAACGTGTAGGGCATTGTTTTCAAGGTGATCTGTCCGTATTAAAGACTTCACCTGTTTCGCTGTCTTATACAGGAATAAGCCGTGTCGAGTTGGACGCCTTGTTAGAAAAAGTGTTAAATCTTTCAGACTATTCACATTGGGACATTACCGAGCTTGCCCCCCGTTCTTGTTTTGGTGATCGGGATTTGAGGGTAGTACTGGATTTAAGTGATGTTTCTATCACTGTTTCAATTGCGGCAGAAGCAGCGGAAATGCTGCTGGACAGGCGAACGGAATTAGTTTCCGCACTTTTCGGAAGGAGTCTTAATGAGCAATGAAGCCCAAGGGGGGAATGGCCTTTCTTCTAAACAGGGCATGAGTTCGAAAGGATCTGTGACCCGTATTTCCGGCCCTATTGTCCATATTTCAGGCATGGAAGGCGCGGCGCTTTATGACCTTGTCCGTGTTGGTGAGAAAAAAATCGTCGGTGAGATTATCCGTATGGAAGCCGGTGAGTCAGTTGTTCAGGTGTATGAAGACGATACAGGCATGAAGGTTGGGGCCTCGGCATTTTCTACAGGGAGGCCGCTTTCGGTTTTGCTTGGACCGGGGCTTATTGGTAATATCTATGACGGCATCCAGCGGCCTCTTGAGGCGCTTTATAAACAGTCCGGCTCTTTTTTGGCAATCGGCGCGGAAAGCGATCCGCTTGATGTAAAAAAGCTCTGGCATTTTATTCCCAACGAAGAAATCGTAAAAAAACGTGCTGCCGGAGAAATTGTCAAAGCAAGCGCCGGTTTGATTTTAGGTTCCGTTAAAGAAACGGAAAGCATTACGTGTAAAATTATGGTGCCGCCCGACTCTAAAGGCGGTAATTTGAGCTTTTTAGCGGATGAAGGCCAAGTGACAACGGAAAGTATCATCGCAAAAACAGACGAAGGCGAGGAAATCCCTGTTGCCCAGTGGTGGTCGGTGCGAAATTCCCGCCCGAATAAAAAACGTTTGAGTACGGACAAGCCGCTTATCACCGGACTACGGGTTATTGATGTATTTTTTCCGCTTGCCAAAGGCGGTACGGCGGCAGTGCCCGGCGGATTCGGTACCGGTAAAACAATGACCCAACACGCTATCGCAAAATGGTGCGATGCAGAGGTTATTATCTACATAGGCTGCGGTGAGCGAGGCAACGAAATGACCGAGGTTTTAACAGAATTCCCCTCGTTAATTGATCCCCGCACCGGACGAAGCCTTATGGAGCGGACGATTCTTATCGCAAATACTTCCAATATGCCGGTTGCGGCGCGGGAAGTTTCAATTTATACCGGCGTGACTCTTGCTGAATTCTATCGTGACATGGGGTACAGCGTTGCGTTAATGGCGGACAGTACAAGCCGCTGGGCAGAAGCGCTTCGGGAGCTTTCCGGCCGTTTGGAAGAAATGCCTGCGGAAGAAGGTTTCCCCGCTTATCTTCCCTCGCGGCTTGCCGAATTTTACGAAAGGGCCGGACGGGTGATGACGCTGAACGGGCTGGAAGGTTCCGTTTCAATCATAGGAGCGATTTCTCCGCCCGGAGGAGACTTTTCCGAGCCTGTTACTCAAAACACGAAACGTTTTATTCGCTGTTTTTGGGAACTTGATCGGGAGCTTGCCAATGCACGGCATTATCCGGCGATTAGCTGGACTGATAGTTACAGCGAATATGCGGCGGATGTAACGCCCTGGTGGGAGCGGGTGAATCACTTATGGGAAATCGCCCGTCAGGACGCGCTTGAACTTTTGCGGAAGGAACAGCGGCTTTCTGAAATTGTCCGTTTAATCGGTGCCGATGCACTGCCGGACGAGCAAAAACTCATTATTGAGACCGCTGATATTATTAAAGAGGGCTTTCTTCAACAAAACTCATTTGATGATATTGATATGTTTTGTGTCCCCGAAAAAGAAGTCAAATTGCTCTGTTTAATAATGGACTTTTATCATGACTCCGATGAATGTATAAAACTCGGAGCGCCGATCAGCCGCGTTTTGGCTCATTCGGTGAAAGAAAAACTTTCACGCTTAAAGAGTGAGGTTCCCAATAATGAACTAAGCCTCTTATCCGATTTCGGAGAAAAAATCCGTATCGAATTAGAGCAGCTTGCGAATTTTTATAAAAACAAGGCGGCTTTATGAGAGGCATTGAGTATAAAGGCTTAGAAAAAATCGACGGCCCGCTTGTTATCACCGAGCGGACAGCGCATGTTGGTTTTAACGAGATGGTTGCACTCTACGATCGGGGATCCGGCAGACGGCTTGGTCGTGTTGTTGATTTAAGTCATGATTTTGCGGCAATTCAGGTTTTCGGCACTACAACGGGCCTTTCTATTGATGATTCACGGCTTGAATTTCTCGGAAAACCAATGGAATTGAGGGTCGGAACAGACCTTCTTGGTCGTGTTTTTAACGGGCTTGGACAGCCGATTGACGGTTATGCGGATATTTATTCATCAACACTGATCGATGTAAACGGCTTGCCTATCAATCCTTATGCGAGAACCTACCCGCGGGACTTTATTCAGACCGGTCTTTCCGCGATAGACGGAATGAACACCTTGATTCGGGGACAGAAGCTGCCGATTTTTTCAGGGAATGGCCTTCCGCACAATAAATTAGCTGCGCAAATTATCAGACAGGCAAAAATCCTGACGGCGAACGAAAGTTTTGTTATTGTTTTTTGCGCGATGGGTGTTAAACACGATGTCGCGAATTTCTTTTTAAACGATTTTGAAAAATCCGGCGTTCTTTCAAATGTCGTTGTTTTTCTTTCACTTGCCGATGCGCCGAGTCTTGAACAGCTTATCGCACCGCGTTGTGCGCTGTGCGCCGCCGAGTATCTGGCCTATGAAAAAAATATGCACGTTCTTGTTGTAATGACCGATATGACGAATTACTGCGAAGCCTTACGGGAAGTTTCTTCTGTGCAGGGCGAGGTGCCGAGTCGTAAAGGATACCCGGGCTACCTGTATTCGGATTTAGCGTCAATTTACGAACGTGCCGGAAAAATCCAGGGGTCAGAAGGATCAATCACCCAGCTGCCCATACTCACCATGCCCAACGATGATATATCACATCCGATTCCCGACCTTACCGGTTACATCACCGAAGGACAAATCGTTCTTGATCGCGAACTTTCGCAAAAAAATGTCTATCCGCCTGTATCGGGACTGCCGAGTCTTTCCCGTCTTATGAAGGATGGTATAGGCCCGGGCGTTACCCGCGAAGACCACAAAGATGTTTCAAGCCAACTCTTTGCCGCTTATTCCAAAGTAAAAAATGTGCGGAATCTTGCCTCAATTATCGGGGAAGAAGAACTTTCTTCCGCCGACAAGCTCTACCTGAAATTCGGCGAACGTTTTGAGCGGGAGTTTATATCGCAAGGTGAAAACGAAGACAGAAGTATAGGCCAAACTCTTGATATAGGATGGAAGCTTCTTGCGGTTCTGCCGGAAGAAGACCTGCTTCGTATCAATAAAAAACTCATCGAAAAATATCTGCCCAAAACCATAAACGCTCCAAGTTAATTGAGGCTTTTAAACGACAGTAAAGCTTTTTTTTTGTCGCCGGAACGCATCAGAGCCTCTCCGATAAGAACGGCGTCCACCGAGGCGGCTTGGAGCGTTGCTATATCCTCCGGAGTATTTATGCCGCTTTCCGCAACAAAGATTCTGTCTTTCGGAACAAGCGGACGCAGGCGTAAACTATTGTTAATATCAATCTTAAAAGTTGTGAGATCGCGGTTATTAACACCGATTATACGGGCACCAACATCAAGCGCATTTTTTATCTCATCTTCGTTGTGAGCCTCAACAAGCGCGTCAAGGTTCAAGCCCCGCGCGATTGATAAAAATGATTTCAGGGTCTTGTTATCAAGCAAGGCGCAGATTAATAAAACCGCCGATGCGCCTAAAATTTTTGCCTCGTAAATCTGATATTTATCAATAGTAAAATCTTTTCGTAAAACAGGGACGGAAACTTCCCGTACGACTTCCTGAAGATAACGGTTACTTCCCTTAAAAAAATCCGGTTCTGTTAAAACGGAAATTGCCGAAGCGCCCGTAGTCTCGTATGCTTTGGCGATTTTTAAATACGGGAAATCTTCGGCGATTAAACCTTTTGAGGGGGACGCTCTTTTTATCTCACAGATAAAAGACAGGCCCGGTGAGGAGAGCGCTTTTTCAAAGGGAAGGACGATGTCTGTATCGTTTTTTTTGACAGCGGGAACAGACTCTTGCGCGGCTAGCATTTCAGCTTTTTCTTGTACTTGGCGCGGACTTTCAATTTTTTTTGCACAGGCTACCCGTTTTTTTGTTGCCTGCGCTATATCATCAAGGATCATAGCTTGCTCTACGATAACAGATAAGCGGATCTGTATCAATAGCATTTTTCCTGATTTTACGGAAAACGCATATATGAAAAATATGCTCCGTGATGCTTAAAAATAAAACCTAGCCGAAAAACAGGCGACTAAAAACTAAAAATCTAGCCCAAAATATAATAGGTCTACAGAAAGGTAGATCAGAATGGGGTTAGATATGCATA
>JAITXS010000150.1 GCA_031284645.1 Spirochaetaceae bacterium
CTTACCGGCGCTTAAATAAACACCGCCGGCTGCCCGAAAAGAGCGTGGGCCGCCCCCGCTTATATCGACTCCGTCAAGCTCAAAACGGCCGGAAAAATGACTTAAAAATCCGGCAAGACCTAACTCCAGCGTCTCGATCCCGCTTTCTTTAATGCCAAGAACGCCGAGAATTTTCCCTGCTTCCACGGTAAAACAAATATTCCGTAAAAAAGGGTAAGTCTTGTCCCGGATAGAAAGTCCGGTAACGTTCAGTATGGCTTTCCCCGCCGGTTTACCCGCATACAAACCCTTGTCTTGTTCATCGCGGACGCTCCCCCCACGATGTCCCGCGCTCCCCCTGCTCTCCGCCGGTGCCACATTCGCTTTGCCGCCAAACATCACACTCACAAGTTTTTCATCGGAACAGGAAGATGCGTCAAAAGATGCAGCCCGCTTCCCCTTGCGCAGAACCGTAATCCTGTCGGCAAAACTCCGTACCTCATTCAGCTTATGCGAGATAACAACAATCCCGCGCCCCTGTGAGGCAAGCCGTTCCCACAAAGCAAAAAGCCTGCGGCTATCAGCCGCGCTTAAAACCGCCGTTGGTTCATCAAAAATCAGAAAGCGCGTCTGTCGGAGCAGCAAAGCAAGAACACCGGCCATCTGCCGCTCGGCGGCTGAAAGAAAATCACAGTGCGCGTCCGGATCAAGATTGATGCCTTCCCGTTCAGCACAGTCCTTCACCCGTTCCCGCGCTTTCTTCCGGTAGAGAGCAAAAAGAGAAAGTCCCCGCCATACTGTCCGATATAACGCAGGGAGAGGAGCGCGCGCTATTTTTTCCCTCAAAACCCCCTGTTCGATACCGAGACTACAATCCTCCCAAACAGAAAGTGACGGGCTTAGTTCAGGCTTCTGGGAAACCATGCCGATACCGGCGGCAAGCGCGTCTGCCGGAGAGAAAAAAGAGCGCTCAAGGCCGTCAATAAAGATTTTCCCTGAATCAGGACGAAGGTGTCCTGCTAAAATCCGCATCAACGTTGATTTTCCCGCACCGTTTTCACCAATAAGCGCGTGAATTTCACCGCTTTTCAGACAAAAATCAGTTCCTTCCAGAGCATGGACAGCGTTTGAAGGGAAAAATTTGGTAACAGTCTTCATTTCGATACAGGAGACAGACATTACCAGGCGCTCTCCCCCTGAAGTCCGGTCTCAATCACGATATTTTTAGAGAGTGCCTCATCCTCCTGCGGTAAAACAAGAGAGCCGTTCCGGAGCGTTTCAAGCATCACGGCCTGTTTTTCCCGTACTATCCGGCTGAGCGTTGAAATATAGAGCGGATCATCATCGGCAAAATCAACATAACCATCACGTATACCAACGATTTCTGCCGTACCAAAAGGCAGGCCCCCGTTTAAAAAAAGCATGGTTTTATCGTAGGCAGCTTTATCCTGCCTTAGAATACTACAACCTGCGATAACACCCGGTTTTATCTCATAAGCGTTAATGTCAAACAAAAGTACCTGAGCCTTTTGTTCAAGCGCAGCCTGTGCAACGCCCTCATTTCCGCCGCCCGAAATCGCAAGAATCACTTTAACTCCCGATGAAATCATAGCCGAGGCAATTTCAGCGCCTTTTTCCACATCCGACCAGCTGCCGATGATGCGGAAGTCAAGACTTACCGAAGGCAGGACAGTTTTCGCCCCTTCAAGATAGCCGGGAAGAATCACCTTGTCCATCACCGGATAATGCTGGGCTGCAATCAAACCGATACGGGGAAAGCCGGACTCAGCAGCCAGCAGAGCAGCAAGAAAGCCTGCCATGTAAGACTGCTCCCGTTGATTGTAACGCAATGTGTATATCGAAGGATTACCGCCAAGCTCCCCGTCAAACAGCATAAAACGCTGGGAGGGGAATTTTTTTGAAACAGCAGAAACAATAAGCGGCATAGAAGGATTTGACGACACAATAAGATCAAATTTCCCACCGGCTGCAAGCGTAGTAAGCTTTGCCTCCCAATCAGCCTGAATAAAACCGGCCTCAATTACCGTAAGAGACGCACCACCCGCCTCCTTTACCGCCCGTTGAACACCATCCGCGAGCATTTCATAAATAGGACTCCCCGACATAAGACCAGGTATAAACACCGCAATTTTCCGCTGTTTCGTCCCCGCATTTTCAGCCTTATCGCTATCTTTAAAGCAAGCCGCGGCAAACAAGACAAGGATCATAAGCAGCACAAAACAGAATGAGACCCGACATTTTTTCATAATTTTACTATATCAAATATTCAGGATTTTGACTGTATCCTACAGAAGGGGGAGCGATTTTTCTGCCATGAAGCATAAAACGGGCATAATCAGAGATTTATTTTTCGCCTCTCCCCCTCGCTCCAGCCTCCTCACTCGTTCGCTTTGCTCACTTCGCTGCGGTGGCTTCCGCTACCCCCACAGCAAGGGGTTAGGGGAGTTGGGTTTCGGGTAGGGGTTTTCTGCTAAACCCTATACCCAAAACCCTATTTCGACCCCCTACCCGAAGCAGAGATTTAGAAGAGTTGGGCATGATAAAGGATTTCTGATAAAACCAAAACCCTATTACCCTATCTTACCCCTATACCCTTGCCCCAATCACCCTACTTTTATTTTTGAGCATTTCCCTGGCTTCTTTGGGAGTGTATCCCTGTTCAAGAAGTTCACACAAGCTGTCAATGCCCACTTCAATACCTCTGTCAATACCCACTTCAATACCTCTATCAATGCCCACTTCAA
>JAITXS010000151.1 GCA_031284645.1 Spirochaetaceae bacterium
TACCCGAGTTTTCGAGAGGAACTACCGCCTTGGTATACTTTGGAAGAAGGGAAAAAATCCTTCCGCGAAGGGGATTTTGGTTCTGCTCTGACGAATTTTGAGGAAGCGCGAAACGAATGGCGGTCCCTTTGGAGTAAACACGAAAGGGTTTTTATTTCATTATTATCGATCCCCGAGGCGCAGCATATCGGCGATTCGCTTGAAAATATCGAACGTTATATCCATGATCGCAGGTTCACGGACGCGGCCTACTCACTTTCACAGTTGATCTATTATGTAGGCCGCGATACGCTGAACAATTCGGTAAAAACTACGCTTCATTTTTTTAATTTGATGAAGGATTATCCCGAGGCCGAATACTGGATAGCTGAGGTTTACCGGCTTGAGGGTGAAAAAGAGATCGCGATTTCTCAATACAATAAGGCTTTAAGTGGTGTAGACATACGTTCTCCAATTCGTAGGTCCGAGATTCTTTATAAAATTGCTGAAGTATACAAAGAATCGCAAAATTACAATGAGATGGAACGCTCTCTTGTGGAAATCTTACGGGGTGACACGCTGTGGGAGGAGTCTGAAAATTTTGTGCGAAATGCGATGAAGCGGACACTTGAGAGCGGGGGGATTAACCAATTTCTAAAGATGTACCGTTATGACAAGGCTCAAACGGAAAAAGCTCACCGCTTGCTTGGCTATTATTATTATATGTCGGGACGTTATATTCTTGCTGAAACGCATCTTATGTTTGCCGTCTTAATTGAAAATACACTTGTTATTGAGGAAGTCATACACAAAAAATATGATTTTTCTTTTGAGACACTTGACGCTTTAATACCCGAACTTACAAGAAGAGCTGATGTAAAAAAATACATGGAAGACTCTGATTATTATAAAACCTTGTACTATCTTGGGGCAGCGCTTTATGCAAACGGAAAGGAGCCGTCTGCCCGCGAGATTTGGTTATTTCTCTCCAAAAACAACAATGAAGGAGGAGAGTGGTCTCTTCGGTCGGGGCAGCAAATACGAAAGCCTTTTATTGAAAAAGCGATAGCAATGCCTTAAAGATCTCAATGGCACCGCTTATATGACACGAAAAACTCCCCTCCCTTTTCATCCTTCAAAACGGGTTTTTATTTGAACCAGCATTGTGCAGGCTTCACGAAGATTTGACGATTCTCCCAAAGCAAGGAGCGCAGCGGCGGCATCTCCGGTAAGTTCTCCGTCAAGGATATCCGGGACAAGCAAGTCGCTGCCAATGAGTTTGGCTTTATGTTTATTCCAAGACGCATTTTTTGCCTGGCCGCCTGAAAGCCGCATCTCTTTTACCGGCAAACCGGCTTCTTTTAAAACAAGAAGCGTCTTTTTTACCTGTCCGGCAATTTTCAAGAGAATCGGGTGTATTGTTCGGGGAGAATGGGAAAGTCCTGGAAGGGCATGATTTTTTCCATTATACTCATCATGTTTAAGTTCGGCTAAAAGTTCATCATAACTTTTGTTATCCTGAGCGTTTTCATAGCGCCATCGATCAAAGAGACTTCCGGATTCAGGGATAAGCAGACCAAGGTTCCATAAGCCGGCAATAACATGGGGGAGAATACGGATCGGATAAGCAGGATCCCCGGAAGGTAACGCGAGAACACGATCCCGCTCCTCTTGTGTAACACACATATTTATCCCCTCCGATGAACCGGCCCGATCACAAACCAAGCCGCTTTCCACGCTTGCCGTGCCGAGCAAGGCCATAATAAAATCAGGGCCGCCCGCAACAATGGGTATGCCTTTTTTCAAGCCGAAAAGACATTCGGCCTCTGCAGAAACGGCTCCTATGAGACTGCCGAGCGTTACAAAAGGAGGAAATTTATCGATATCCACACCGGCTTGTGAGCACTGTGTTTTATCCCAATAGTACGACTGGTATTCCCAAGTCGGCAGCACGGTAAGGCACTGTGCACCTAAACGAAAAGACAGCCATTCGGCGGAAGAACAAAAGTACTCAGTCTTTTCGTATTGTTTTGGCTCTGTTTCCATAAAATGGATAACATGGGGTAAAAAAAATGAGGACAGCCCCGGGGGTCTTGTTGTTTTCCCAAACCAGTAAAGGGGGAGCAGAGTCTCCTCGTTTTTCTGAACAGGGATCAGGGTGGGGCCGTTACCTGAAATACAGATTGCCTCAATATTGACATCAGGGCATAAGCGGAACAAGAAAAAAAGCGCCCGTTTCAAGGTATTTTCCCATTCCGTTGCAGGAAGCTTTTCAAAACGACCTGCGGCAATATCAGGGAGAATCCCCTCAAGGTAGGGTTCGCGAATAAAGGCAAGGAGGCGGGAGCTATCTTTCGAAAAAGTCTCGTGGTTCTTGTTGTAAAGAGAGACATCAATAAAACCGGCTTTTAGAGAAGATGTGCCGATATCAACAGCGAGTATAATTTTCCGTTTCATAGTTTTTCAGCAATTGCTCTTTTTACCCTACAGTGTTATGGCTAAATGAGTATAGGTACTGGAATGATTATCCATCTGCTACCCTAATCCCCGATTATTTTATCCAAAAGAGAGAGTCCCCGATCAATTTCGTTTTTCCGAATAATATACGGCGGCAGGAAGCGTAGTGTTTTAGGGCCGGCGGAAAGCAAAAGCAGTCCTTCCTGCCCGTCTTGCGCAGCCTCAATCAATTTTTCAAGGATAGTCCACGCATCAAGGGTAATATCGCAGGCAATCATTAAACCTTTGCCGCGCACGGCGCTAATATGTTTATTATTCAGAGAGCGCAGGCTGTCCATAAAATAATTACCGAGTTCAGTTATCTCCGATAAAAAAACAGGATCGGACACTTTGTTAAGCACCACCAAACCCGCGGCGGCGGCAAGGGGGTTCCCTCCGAAAGTACTGCCGTGATCGCCCGGCTCAAAAACCTCACAGGTCTTTTCATTTGCAAGGACAACGCCGACAGGGATACCGCCGGAAAGTCCTTTAGCGAGCGTTGCGATATCCGCCTGAACGCCGAAATGCTCGTGTGCAAAAAATTTTCCGGTACGCCCGAGACCGCTCTGTATCTCATCAAATATTAAAAGAATATCTTTTTCCGCGCAAAGTTCAGCGGCACGGCGTACAAATTCAACGCTAAGCGGAATAACGCCGCTTTCTCCCTGTATCGGCTCAAGGAGCAGCGCTGCGGTATGCTCATCAAGGGCGGCCTCAAGCGCGGGGATCTCTGCGGGAATAAAAGAAAACCCGCCGGTAAAAGGGCCAAAGTCTTTATGGAATTTTTTCTGGCCTGTTGCCGAAAGAGTTGTAATGGTTCTGCCATGAAAACTGCCAAGCAAGCTTACAATGTTATGTCGTCCTTCTCCATATTTTTTGAGCGAATATTTCCGCGCTATCTTGATCGCTCCCTCGTTTGCCTCGGCCCCTGAATTACACAAAAATACTTTTTTCATCTTTGAGACATTGATCAATTTTTCGGCAAAGGCATTACCGGTATCACTTTCATAATAATTGCTTACATGAATTAATTTTGCCGCTTGTTCGGAAATGGCCTTAACTAAAGGCCGATACGCATGTCCCAGACAATTAACCGCTATACCGGAAGTAAAATCAAGATAAGATCTTCCCTGAATATCAGTTAAAACCGCTCCGCATCCTTCTTTAAAAACAAGCGGCAGGCGGTGGTACGTATTCATAAACGCTTCTGTCATTTTTTATTCCCCTTTTTTTACATGCCTTATCTCAGATTACCGATCATAGAGCCGTATACGCTTCATAACGGGCGTCACTCCTCCTGATAAAAATAAATAATCATAGGAGAGGCGTTCTGTTTTACAAGCGCATTTTTCTGAATATTATACGGAGATATATACTCTAAACGAAGAGAACCTTCTTCAGTATCTTTCCCCAAAGTATACAAGAAATAAATACTTCTGTCAGGCCCGCCGATTATTTTAAAATGGAACACAAGAAGTCCGTCATATTTTTCCGCAAGCTCACCGGACATACGAAAACGTACTTCAACTGTGCCTCTGCCTAAAGCGGATATCGGGATATAATCGGGAACGAGCAGATCAAAACCCTCCCAGAGAAAATCAGCTTCCTCAGTGAGAGTAAGGGAGCCAAATGTCGAACTGGTAAAAAGCGGTCCTGTTTTATATATACGCTGGTATTCAGCCTCACGTCGATTTTTTTCCTGAACAATTAAATCATCAATTGCGGTGGGAAGCGCAACAAAATGCATCGATTTTTTCATACCATCGTTATCCAAAAAATCAACGGAAAGAAGATTTTCGGAAAGAAGATACATGGTCAGGGAACTACCCTCAAAACGCCAGGACAGATCACCTGTTTTTTTTATCGAGGTATAACGAAAGCTCTTGTCAATATCTTGTGTGTATACATTGGCAATTCCGGTATCCTCACTGGTGGAAAAGCCCCAATGTTTGGAAAGTGCATCAATATCAAATTGACGCTCGTTCAACATATTATTATAGATTTCGGCAGACCATACCTTGGATTGCACCCGCTCAAGGACAGGGTCGATCTCAGTTTCTCCTCCGCTCATATCATTGGCAAGAGGCCCGCCGCTATGTTCAAATAAACTTAATCGATACGAAAAACAAAACCCCCGCGTTCCGTCCCGCGTCAGAACCCGGTACCACTCCCCGGGTAAAGGATCGCCTGTCGTACTGATTGCCGGAGCACCGTTGGCGAGCGCTATAATTTTTATAATTTCCCCAATACGCAGGCGGTACACACGGGAAGCGCTGTTGTCAGGGTTCTCCCTGATAGGAAGGCCATCCTGTAAAGTTTCAGCATACATAAGCGCGTAATCGGTAAATTCCGCAGCCCGTCTTTTTGCCCCACCCTCGGATCCGACAAGTTCAAGCTGCGCTAAAGGAATTTCTATCTTCGTTTCTTTAAGATCTTTTTTTTGATATTTTTTCGGGACGCCCACAACCCATTTTTTTTCTATATTTGATTTAATATAAACGGGAAGTACTGTTCCTGACGGAATATCCCGACTTTCATCCGCCCAAAGGAGAATACCCCAGCCTAATTTTCGCTGGCAAGACGAGAAAATCAATATCACTGCTACTACAAAAAACACAGGGCATAGTTTATTCCTATGCCCTGCGTTTCTCAGACTAAGCTGCAAGTTACTTTTGCTCTTCAAATTTATCTGCCGACACATGGCAGAGCGGACATTCCTCAGGCGGCGTGTCTCCTTCGTGGACATAACCGCATACCACACAAACCCATTTTTTCATACTGAAGCCTCCGTAAAATATAATTTAGAGAGAAGTTATAAACAAGTTGCATACAACTTTATCTCCCTGCTTTCGCTTTTAAGTTTGCAATAACTTTATCAGTTATGTCAATTGCCTGACTATACCAGAGTATGCTCCTGTTTTCCCGGAGATTAAGCACCATGCTGTAACCCTCGCTTTCCGCAACGATACGCAGTTCATTGTAGACACTGTTCACAAAATCAGAGGAGGAGGCAAGTCTGTTTTTTTGATCTTCGAGTTTTTTGGTCTCAACCTCATAGTAGATTTTTAAAGCTTCTGTTTTTCTGGTAATTTCATCATCAAGATATTTCATCTGCGAATCATTATTTCCAAGTTCCGCTTGAGCTTTTTGCCCTATCAAATTTTGGATTTCCGCCGTTCTTTTGTCAACTTCCGCCTGAACTTTCGCGCTTTTATCTTCCCATTCCTTCAAAGCCCTGGAATCAGTTTGAAAACCAGAGTAAACCTTCGCAAGGTCAACAACGGCAAAACGAGTAATTTGCTGGGCGCCGAGGGCACAAAGCGGTATTAAAAATACAATAAAAAAAAAGCTCCGTTTCATGATTATTCCTCCAATTTTCTGTTTACAAGCGTGTCTTTGTCATATCAAGCCGGGCCGGAAAGTCTATCAGTACGTTGAAAGTGCAAATGAAAGCACAAAGTCAATACCGCTGTGATCTCCGTCACCGCCGATAGCCCCGGGCTCGAAATAGACATTACCGTTTTCAATCCTGAAACGTTTGGCAAAGAGAAAGCGGAAGGGGAACTGCGGAATGGTAAAACGCAAACCGCCGCCGAAACTAAAACGCATTCTATTGCTCATACCTCCCCGGGAATCATTACCGAACAAGTCGCCCGGTTTATCGGCTACTTCCGCAGCATCAAAGAAACCGTCCAGCGCGATTATGCCCTCAACAATAGGGACACGCAGCTCCATCCAGTTTTCCCAGAGCGCCGATCCGCGGACAAGGCGCTGATTTGTCCAGCCTCTCGCGACAAACATACCGTCTACAACAAGCATATTCGCCTGTTCAACAAGAGCCAGACTTCGTCCGACTTGAGGGAAAAGAAAAGAAAAACCGGTATGCAGGCCAAGAACACCCTTAAAACTCCAGTTTTCTATCACACGCCAATTCCAGAGGGTCAAAAACCACTCGGCCTTGCTGTCCGTCCGCATAAAATATTCTTCTTCAATACTATTGGGAAGCAGACCATAGACGCCAAAACGCTGTACTGCGTAATAACCTGATGAAGGATTATAAAAAAGATCACGATTATCCAGTGAAAGACTAAAAAAGATCGATGTTATCGGTGTCCATGAATCACGCTGTCGAAGCGTCTTGTCAAAAGCCCGTATCTGCCCTCTGTCGTAATCGTTGAGTTTAAAACCAACACGGACGCCGCCGCCCACGCCAAGATTCCCGAAGGCTGTTGCCCAACGGTAACCGGTCGAAAATCCGATTGAAGCGCTCCACTGCTGATAGGTAAACAAATATTGATCAGGGGGCCTTTTATTCGCATTTTCATAGCTGGTAAAAGAATCAAAACCATCGGGGAACGCGTATTCCTCATCTCCCACAAAAAAAGGCGCTTTACTATCCATAGTGCCCAGACGGTTTGCATGCTGGACCGTAAAATCAAAACCACCTGAAAGCGGCAAGCCAAAGAGCCATCGCTGTGTATATTCAACGGAGAAATTTTGAATATCCGGCGAGGCGTTTACCGAAACACCGAAAATATTCCCGTAGCCTAAAAAATTTCTGTCCGTCCATTTTACCACAGCGGCCATCGGAAAGGCATTCGGATCGGAGGAACCGGAGAATGTCAGCCCCGCTTGTATATCGGTTGTCGACTGTTCCTCAACGGTAAGCACCAAGTCCAGAAGACCATCCGCGCTTCCCGGCGGCGTTTCCGGCACAATATTAGAAAAATATTGCAGATTATAAAGATTCCGCAGTCCGCTCATAACCTTGGTTTTAGAGAAAATATCACCCGACTCAAGGGATAATTCACGTAAAATAACCTGATCCTTGGTCTTTTTATTTCCACGAACTATAATGTTTTCTACAAACGCACGATCCCGTTCAACAATCTGTATAACATAACTAATCGTACCTTCTTCAAGATTGCGTTGTTCTACCCGGTTAATCGTATTATAAATATAACCATTTTCATAATAGAGATCGGCAACCCGCTGTAAATCGCTTTCAAGCCTCTGGGCATTCACTATCTGTCCGGTTTTCGAGCGTACCAGAGGCTGTAATTGTTTATCAGGGAAAATCGTATTCCCTTCAAAGCTTACACCCTCAAAAGTATATATTTTTCCTTCATGAATTTTAAATGTTAAACTTAAATGGGAGCCCTTCTCGTCATGGCTGACTTCACGGACAACATCGCTTACTTCAGCGTCAATATAACCTCTGTCATGATAGTACTGTCCTATCGCATGCCTATCCGCAATTAATTTGGATTCCTGAAATGCGCCGTCATTAAAAATACCTTTTACCGACAAGGAAAGCTGCCCGCGCAGGGTTCGTGAAGAAAACTGCTGATTCCCCTCAAAATTGAGCTGATCAATTGTAACACGCTCACCTTCTGAAATTAAAAATATTACATCAATTGTAGCGTTTGCATTATGCACAATTTCCGAGCGTACATTAATATCAGGAAAGCCTTTCTCAACATATTTTGTCATAACGACCTGTTCATCAAGACGAACTTTAGTCCCATTATAAACATCATCGACTTTAATGGTGACAAAATCCCGCAGCTCTCCGGCCCGCAACCCCTTGTTGCCCTGAAATGTAATTCTTGAAATAATCGGGCGCTCGCTCACCACAAATCTCAGGATAACTTCGCTCCCGTTATCATCTGCAGGAATAGCCGTGGGACTGATATATTCAAAATATTCAAGCGCATAAAGCCGTCCCTGAAGCTCCCAAAAAAGCTCATCACTCAGTTTTTGACCAATATAAGGCTCAATAACGCCTTCCAGCTGGCTCTGCTTTACATGCCGCAAGCCTTCAAAAGAGATGTTTTTTATCGGCTTTCCCTGATACCACAGAGCATCGTTTAACCCGCCCTCCCCTTGAGCAGATACAAAAAACGCATTTGTAAAGGAAAAAAAGAAAAAAAGTACACAAAATTGAGCAAAAAATGTTTTATGAATCGTGTTGAAACCCCAAGCCCTTAACAAAATTTTAAAAAATCCTTAAAAAACACCACAAAATCCGGGTTTGTTCTTAATTTTTTTTATTTTAACAGGCATCTCCGCAAATGTCCACCCGTTGCCGCAAATTAACAGGAATTTTCCTGATGATACATGACAAGCAGGCAGCATATATTGTATACACATACCGACTTGAGAGCGTGAGGCAGGAAAAGATTCAAGCTCCCTTTGTCATTTTTTTACATAAAGGTTTCTGATCTGTACCCCCGGACGCTAGCCAACGTCCCTCTTTTCGTATACAATACGGTAATATGTATCAAACTTTTATCGGGCTTGAAGTTCATATCCACCTTTTGACTAAAACAAAGGTTTTTTGCGATTGCCGTTCGGCGTTTGGGGATGAACCGAATACGAATATATGTCCTGTTTGCATGGGCTATCCGGGTGTACTGCCGGCATTGAATATTGAGGCAATGCGTATGGGCTGTACTATGGCACGCTCTTTACAGTGCCGTATCCCCGAGCGGACATGGTTTGAACGCAAGCAGTATTTTTATCCTGATATGACAAAAAACTATCAGATTTCTCAGTTTGCTTCACCGCTTGGGCAGGAAGGTCGGATAGAGCTTGAAGGGAAAAACATAAAAAAAACGGTAAGAATCCGCGAGTGCCACCTTGAGGAAGACGCCGGAAAAATGATCCATACAGGAACAGTTTCCCTGCTTGACTATAACCGCGCAGGTGTTGCGCTTTTAGAAATCGTTACCGAGCCTGATATGGAATCCGGCGAGGAAGCCGAACTTTTTATTCAGCAGCTGCGGCGCATGGTGCGTTATCTGGGCATCTGTGACGGCAATATGGAAGAAGGAAGCCTCCGCGCCGATGCGAACATTTCGATTAACCTGCCGGGCAAAGGGCTTGGCAAAAAAGTTGAAATAAAAAATCTTAACTCATCACGTTTTGTCAGGCTCTCCCTTAATTACGAACAGGAACGACAGGCGGCCTGTCTTGACGCAGGCAAAATAATCGTACAGGAAACACGACTTTGGAACGAAAACCGCGACCAGACAGAGACCATGCGGACAAAGGAAAACGCAAACGATTACCGTTATTTTCCGGAGCCCGATCTGCCGGTTTTTACGCCGGACAGGGAATTCTTAAAATCCGTAGACGCCGCTCTTGTCGAGCTTCCCCGAGAGCGTTTTCACCGTTTTCAGGCTGAGTATAAGCTAAGCGATGAACAGGCTGATTTGATCTGCGAAGAAAAAGCGTTTGCCGACTACTTTGAAAGTACCGTAGAAGCTGTGCTTGCCTCTTCCGGCAAAATAACTCTTGATAAAGCCGGAGCCGCGCAAAAAGTCTCTAACTGGCTTTTATCGGATATAAAGCACCTGTTAAGCCGGGAAAACATGCCCCTTGCGGATATCGGATCACTCAAATTAACAGCACGCCGCCTTGCCCAGCTTGTTTTTCTTGTTGCAGAAGGTCAGCTTTCAAACAAAAACGCTAAACAAACCCTTGAATTTGTTCTTGCCGAAGATAAAGACCCATCAAGCATAATCAAAGAAAAAGGCTGGAGTCAGATTTCTGATCCGGTCGTGATTAAAGACGCTGTTGAAAAAGTCTATGCAGCCGAAGAGAGCACCTTCAGCGAAGTCCGTGCCGCTCTTGCAAACGGGAACCAAAAACGTATCGCGACCTTAACAGCATTCCTTGTCGGCAAAGTCCTTGCCGAAACCCGCGGACGGGCAAACCCCGAGATCGCAGGTAAAGTGCTTAATGAGAGAATAAAAGAGTTATAATCCGCCGTCCCTTGCGGCGTTTTTGCTGTTTCGTCGCCCGTGAATTTCGCGTTTTTCAGGGTATCCGCCCCGCATACCCTGAATGATGCGTTTCAAAATGAGCATTGCCGGATATTTTAAGCGCCTGAAGCGCTTTTTTTAAAAAAAACTTCTAATTCATTATGTGGTAAAGAATTAAAAAGACGGGCAATTAAAAACCATAACTTATTACAATAGAACAAGTTAAAGATTTTAATGCGCTCACCCCCTCAGTGACACCCCCTCAGTGCTCTATTGATACTTTCAAAAAAAACATGGTAAATTGGAAAGTATTACTTTAATATGATTTTTCGGCGGATGAATTTTGAAGATTATCGAAACTCATTAACTTTTATCAGGATAAGTATTAAAGGTGAAGCGGCTAAAAGGTGATGCAAGCTGTTTTCAGGAAACCCGATCTTAAATAAGAAGGGAATACTGCTACCATAGTAAGGAGGATTAGATGGTAAAATTATCAGAAATTATTAAGGTCGATCAGGCTAAATGTAATAATTGTCATACATGCATTGCTGTTTGCCCTGTGAAAATCTGTATAGATGGTTCCGGAGAAAAGGTGAGTAATATTGCAGAGCGCTGCCTTGGCTGCGGTCGCTGTATTCCGGCTTGTCGGCAGGACGCTCGTTCCTTTACTGATGATACTGAACGATTTTTCAAGGACCTGGAGGCCAAGGCTCCCATCATCGCAATTGTGGCGCCTGCGGCTGCGGCTGTTTTTGATGATATTTTCAAGCTGAACGGGTTCCTTAAATCAATAGGTGTACAGGAGACATTTGATGTCTCCTTTGGTGCGGAGCTGACGGTTCAATCATATTTGGACTATGCGAAAAAACAAAAACCGCCCGTTATCATTGCCCAACCGTGCCCGGCTTTGGTAAGTTACTGCGAAATTTACCAATCGGAACTGCTTAAATACCTTGCCCCGGCGCATAGCCCTATGCTGCATACCGTGCTTATGATACGGACTTTTTTTCCCCAATATCAAAACGCCCGTATTGCGGCTATCTCGCCCTGCGCCGCAAAAAAACGTGAATTTGAAGAGACAGGACTTGTTTCGTACAATGTCAGTATGCTGAATCTTAAAAACTATATAGAAAAAAAACAGATCCGCCTTGGCTCTTTTCCGGCAATACAGTACGCCGGCCCTCAGGCTGAACGGGCCGTGCTTTTCTCTTCTCCGGGCGGGCTGCGGGCCACGATTGCCCGTGAAGCCCCTAATCTCAATTCCATACGCAAGGTTGAAGGGCCGGAAATTGTTTACAAGTATCTCAAAGAAGTACCCGCTATGGTGAAAGAGGGAGCTGCACCTTTTATTGTGGATTGCCTGAATTGTGAGGCCGGTTGTAACGGAGGGCCGGGTACCGGTAACTACGGCGAGCCTATAGACAGACTTGAGGCGAAGATTGAGAAGAGAAAAACGGAACAAATTGCAAAAAACAAAAACCGGATAAAAGGCTCTATCAAAAAATACTGGCGTGAGGGAATATACACACGTACATATCAAAATCTCAGCCAGAATATCACGGGTTTTAAAATGCCTACTAATAATGAATTGCAGACTGTCTACCATGAGATGAAAAAGTACAGTGAGGCGGATATGTTGAATTGTTCCGCCTGTGGATACGGAACCTGCCGGGGCATGGCCGAAGCGATTTTTAATCATCTGAACAAACCACAGAACTGTCATGAATATCTGAAAGCCCAGGCCAAAGAGCAGGAAGATCTGCGAAGCGGCGCAATAAATCTGGCAAACACGCTGATTGAAAAGATTGAGCGCTCGAAAAATACGCTTAAATCGCTTCATGAGAAAGTATCCGAATATATAAATATCACCAGAGAACAGGATATTGCGCTCCAGCGCTCCAACGGCAAGATGGAAGAGCTGATTCGTCATATTCAGCAGACAAGCGCTTTGGCAGAAGCAAAACGGCAGAGCATAGACACACTCGGCGCGTCCTCCAATCAGGCGCGTAAAGATATGCAGGCCCTCCTAAAATCTTTCGCGGATGTGGAAAACACCACCAATGAGATTGCCGGTATAGCGGATGTTATTGAAGATGTTGCTGCTTCCACCAATCTCCTTGCGATGAACGCCGCTATTGAGGCGGCTCATGCAGGAGAATCAGGCAGAGGCTTTGCCGTTGTCGCCGGAGAGATACGCTCTCTTGCGACAACCACCGGGGATAACGCCAATGTGATCTCAACGAATATTAAAAATATCGTCAAGCAGATAGGCACCTCGATAAATCTTTCAAATAAGGCCGATATTGTTATGAACCGGATGATAGACGGTGTTGTTACTGCCGGCACCAGTTTTGGTGAAATTGTTGCAGCTCAAGCTCGTATCTCCGGTAATACACAGGAGCTTACCGGCGATCTTGATTATCTAAACGAAAGCTCCCATACCCTAAGAGCGTCTTCGGAAAGTATTATCGAGGCTTTAACGGATATTCAACAGCTTATCAGAACCCTTGATGAAACAACGAGTAAAGTAAAATAGCCAAGTTAGGGTAATTGGGTTTTGGGTAAAGGGTATAGTAATATCAGACATTCGCTACCCTATATCCCGAAGCAAAGGGGTTAATGAATTTTGGGATGGCAGGCACATTCTGGTAAGAACTCTACCCCCCTACCCTTTCCCCAAGACCCTAATAGGGGTACGGGGCAGGGACTTTCTGGTAAAATCTATACCCTATACCCTATACCCTATATCCTATATCCTATTTAGACCCTATTCCCATGTATCCAAGGTCAGCGTCAAGCGGAATCGAATTACTGATGTTTTTCCCGATGGTATCTTCGTACACCTTGAAATCATGCTCACTGCCTTTGTCTTCCCGCACATCGATGATTTGCAGGCTGTTCCGCTCAATGATGACCTGCGTCTTCAGCGTGTGCCGTTTTTTTCTGTGTTTACATATTGCTATTTAAATATTTATAAATATTTTTATCTAAAACCTGTAATTTAACCGATTTAAACAATATTGATTCTACAATTTTTAGTATTGGTTTTAATATTTTGTCTATTAGTATACATACAATACAAACAAAAATACCGAATAACACAAGTGATAGACCTAAAATAAATAAATTATTTATATTGCTATGCAAATACGCAATAAATTTGTATAGATATTGTCCAGTATAACCATTTTCATGAATGAGATAAATGGCAAATGTAGAACTACCCATCCAGTTTATTAATTTTGATTTAAATTCAAAAGAAACAAATATCAAAAAGAATAAAATGGCATTTATTATCAACCCAATGCTATTATACGGGAAAAAGAATTTTATTATTATTTCCTGAATGATTAAATAATTTGAAGTAGCAATAATTGATATAAAAATAAATATATTTAATAAAGAATATATTAATATAATTTTTGTTCTATGCTGTTTAATTTTATTATGGTCTATATGATAATGTATGAAATTTCCAATATAATAGATAAATATAAAATTGATTACATTCTTTCCGTCTATTAAGCTTCCGTTGCCATGAACCAAACCAAAATAAAATGATAATATACCTAACAAGGCAATCCAGACAAGTTTCTTACCAGGTGATTGAATTTTTAATGGAATATTAATAATTGGCGATATAATATACAAGCAAATATATGTTGTTACAAACCATAATCCTGGCGTATGCGTAAAAGCAAAGAATGATTCAACCAAAGTTTTTTTACTAAAAGTATCTGTGTTAAATACACAATATATTAGATATATTCCTACTGAATAAATTAGACATTGTAAATAAAATTTAATTAATCCTTTCAGTGATGGTTTAATTCCCCAATATCCAGAAATTAAAACAAAACATACAACCGCAATATGCAATATAACTTCGATACCCTTAACCACTTGTGGATAATAAGGAGAATTCGTATCTATTGCATGTATACAAAAATGATATATTACAATAAATAACATTGAGAAGATACGTAATA